>QZKU01000105.1 GCA_003598085.1 Candidatus Abyssobacteria bacterium SURF_5 | reverse complement strand
AAGTCCGATGGATTAAAAAAGGGAGTCATCATAAACATTGAACGGACCATTTCCGCCATCCAGCGAGCCGTCGAAGAGGCGGAAACCCAGGCAGGTGTCGAGGTCGATTCCGTGATGGCGGGCATCTCGGGTGGGCACATCAAGAGCCTGAACAGCAGGGGGATGACTGGCGTCTCCCGCAATGACCGCGAAATAACGCAGGCCGACGTGCAACGAGCGATCGAGGCCGCCAAGGCGGTCGCAATTCCCATCGATCGCGAAGTCGTCCATGTGCTTCCCTACGGATTTATCATTGACGGGCAGGACGGCGTTCGCGATCCGGTAGGCATGCTGGGCGTCCGCCTCGAGGTCGACGTTCATATCGTTACCGGCGCCGTCACCTCTATTCAAAACCTCGTGAAAACAGTCAATCGAGCCGGCTTCGACGTCGACGGAGTCGTGCTGGAACCGCTGGCATCGGCCGAAGCCGCGCTCACCGATGACGAGAAAGACCTCGGCGTCGCCTTAATCGACATCGGCGGCGGGACCTCCGACATCGTCATCTATCTGAATGGTTCGGTGCGCCACAGCGAGGTCGTCAGCCTCGGCGGAGAACATGTCACCCGCGACATCTCCCTGGGCCTTCGCACGCCGCACGAGAAGGCCGAGCTGGTCAAGCTGGAGCACGGCTGCGCGCTCGTTTCCATGGTCAGCAACGGCCAGACAATAGCTGTGACAAGCGTGGGCGACCGCCGCGATCGGGAAGTCGCGCTCCGCGACCTCGCCGAAATCATCGAATACCGCATGGACGAATTGATGCGACTCATCCAGATGGAGATCCAACTCACCGGCTACCGCGACCTCATAGCCGGCGGCGTAGTCCTTACCGGCGGCGCCTCTCTCTTGCCGGGGGTGTGCGAAATGAGCGAGGAAATCTTCGGGTGTCCCGTGAGAATCGGCACCCCGAGATTCATCGCAAATCTGGAGGAGCGCAAAGAACTCGATCAACCCAAATATGCAACCCTGTTCGGCCTCGCCCGCTACGCCCTTCTCCAGCAAGACAAGAAGGAAAAATTCGGGCCGGCAATGTTCGGGGCCATGGGAAAACTCTTCAGTCGCGTTGGAAGCTGGATGCGGACCACCTTGTAGGCCGGGAGGGAATCGAAAATGGTGGCTTTTGAATTTATTAACGAACCCCATGTGGGGGGACGGGTAATGGTCATCGGTGTCGGCGGCGGCGGAAGCAATGCCGTCGATCACATGATCGAGGCGAAGATTTCCGGAGTGGAATTCATCGCAGTAAATACCGACGCCCAGGCTCTCGAACGTTCACGCGCCCCGATCAAGATGCAGGTCGGCGCCGTTTATACTAAGGGGCGCGGGTCCGGCGGCAATCCCGAAGTGGGCCGGCAGGCAGCTCTCGAAGACGTTGACCTCATCAGGGAGACCCTGCGGGGCGCCGAAATGGTGTTTGTTACTGCCGGTTTCGGCGGAGGAACGGGGACGGGCGCCGGCCCGGTCATCGCGGAAATCGCAAAGAGTATGGGCGCGTTAACCGTCGCAATCGTGACCAAACCGTTCAGTTTCGAAGGAAAGCCGCGCCACGATAATGCGAAGGCGGGCGTCGAACAACTGCGCGGATGCGCCGACACGTTGATCGTCGTGCCGAACCAGAAACTGCTCGAGGTGGAAATGATAGATAAGAACACCACCAT
This sequence comes from Candidatus Abyssobacteria bacterium SURF_5, assembly GCA_003598085.1. Classification (NCBI taxonomy): domain Bacteria; kingdom Pseudomonadati; phylum Candidatus Hydrogenedentota; class Candidatus Abyssobacteria; species Candidatus Abyssobacteria bacterium SURF_5. The sequence goes on along the minus strand of QZKU01000105.1, from coordinate 44,590 downwards.
CGTCGAGGCGTTTCGGATGGCCGACGATATCCTGCGACAGGGAGTCGAATGCATCTCAGGCTTGATTACAATGACCGGTTTGATCAATCTCGACCTCAACGACGTGCGCAGAATAATGTCCAATCAGGGAGCGGCCCTGATGGGTGTCGGCTCGGCGTCCGGTGAAGGACGAGCGGGTGCGGCCGCCAGAAGAGCGATCACTTCGCCGCTGCTCGAAAGCTCGGATATGAGCGGCGCCAAAGGCGTTATCATCAATATCGTCGGCGGCACCGATCTCGCCCTGTATGAGGTGAACGAGGCCGCTACCATTGTCTCGAAGGCGGCTGATCGCGAAGCCAACGTTATTTTCGGCGCGGTCATCGATCCGGAACTCAAGGAGGAAATAAAGGTAACCGTAATCGCTACCGGATTCAAGACAGAAGAGGAACGTGCCGTTATGGCTGTCTCCGATGAGCCCGGCAAGCCGATGGAGCTTTTTTCCTTCGAGGAACTGGGTAACACGCCGGCCTATGTCCGCCATTCCGGCGGCAAACGGCTGCGTGTCGTTCCAACTCAGAACAATGAGAAACTGTTCAAGGAAAACCTCGAGATACCAACTTTTATCCGGCGCAAGGCGGCGCAACGATTGCCCGCCTCCATCGATCCGGACAAACAATAAGAAAACTCCGTAAAATGAGAAGGAGCTTTCGCCAACTCGAGAAATATCGAAACGCGAAGCTTTCCGCCGAAAAAGCAAGGGTGAGGCCTGCCGATGCCCGCTTGAAAGTGTGCCTGGTGTTCCCAAATTCGTATCACGTGGGAATGTCCAATCTCGCTGTTCATTGCCTGTATGCCGTAATAAACTCGCGGAAGGATGCCTGCTGTGAGCGAAGCTTTTTCGAGGAACCGCTCACCGGATATTCGCTGGAGACGGCCTCCTCTCTCGCCGATTTCGACGTGCTCGCCTTTTCGGTCTCATTCGAGCTTGATTATCCCAAGATCCTCAAAATCCTGAATGCGGCGCGCATTCCCCTGCGCTCGAACCAGCGCAGCGCGGACCACCCGCTCATCATCGCAGGTGGTCCGTGTGTCTTCTCCAATCCGGAGCCGATTGCCGATTTCTTCGATTTGCTTGCGGTAGGCGAAGGGGAGGAGATGATCGGCGATATCCTTGACCTTTATTCCCGCACCGGCAGGCGCTCCCGCAGCCGAGACGAGTTGCTGCGGCAACTCTCGGAAGTCCCGGGAATTTATGTCCCTTCCTTTTATCAGCCCGTTTATGACGCCGGCGGATTCCTTAAGAAGATGAACCGGAATGAAGGGCCGGCTCTGCCTGTATCGGCCCGCGTCGTGGAGGATCTGGATCGCCACCCGTGCGCCTCGGTCATTCTGACCCCGAACACGGAGTTCGCCAATATGTTCCTTATCGAACTGGGGAGAGGGTGCCGGCGAGGATGCAAATTCTGCTCCGCCTGCTATACCTATTTCAGGCGAAACCGGTCGGCTGACTCGATTATTCAGCAGATCGAGGAAGCACAAACGCTGACTGATCGGGTGGGACTGGTGACATCCGATCTCTCCGATTACCCGCACAGGGAAAGGCTGCTCCACTATCTCATGAAGAAACAGTTGGCGTTTTCCGTCTCATCTATACGGGCGGATGCGATCACCGAGGATATTTTGGCGGGCATGAGAAGGAGTCGACAGAGAACTCTGACGGTCGCGCCTGAAGTCGCCTCTGAAAAGCTGATGTCAATCACCGGTAAAAGAATCTCTTCTGATGTTTTGCTTGGGGCCGTCCAGCGGGCCCTGCAACAGGGAATATTGAGCTTTAAACTGTATTTTATGATCGGATTCCCCGAAGAGGATGAGGACGATATCCACGCCATCATCGAACTGGCGTCACGAGTTCTCAAAGCCATGCAGGAGTCGGCGAAGGAGACGCATAAGATCGGTAAACTGACCATCAGCATTAATCCTTTCATCCCTAAACCTTTCACGCCGATGGAAGCCGAGCCCTTCCTTAATGAGGCGCCGCTCATGCGTCGCATCCGCTTGCTCCGAATCGGTATTGGCCGGCTCGGTAATACTTCTCTGCTGGTCGAAAGTCCTCGAACAGCAAGGCTGCAGTGCGCTTTCGCACGAGGCGACAGAAGGGTTGGCGCTCTCATAGAGTCTGCAGCCGGCGATCGCTCAGTCGCCCAACTGTCACGAGATTATGGTAAGATAATTGAGGAGTTCGCAGGCGCACAACCGGAGGACGCTATGTGCCCGTGGCACGTGATCGCACCGCCCTCCACGCAAAAAAAGCCGGCAAGGAAGGTTTCAATTGAATAAGAAGATTCTTCTGATCGCTCTGTTGTTCTTAATGGTTTTGCCCGTCCGCCGTGCGCTCGGACAGCAAGATGTCGAGTCGATTTCCAAAGTGAAACTCCACGAGAATGCGCTTCCAAAAAACGCTCGAATAGTCAAAGAGGTCTGGGGCTCGGCCGATCAACTTAACCGGCTGCGCCTGCGCTTGGGCATTCCTGTCACTGCTTTATTGAATCAAGTCGTCACTACTGAAAACGAACAGGCGCAGGTCAACTACGTTCTGACTATGAATGCCGCATGGCTTGCCGAGGGGTATTCCAACCTTGTTGAGATCGATGGAAACAGGAGTTGCATTTCCGTCATCGACTCCGTCTTGCTGCAGATTGCCACTCCTTCTAAAGAGCTGGAGCGCGAAATCCTGCAATCCCTTCATCCAGATCCTGTGTTTCTCCTGAAACTGAAATTCAACAGCCTTCCGCAAAACTGGGGCCTGAAACAGGAGTGGATATTTCTAGAAAATGAACTTGCCGGCCTTCAAAATTCACTGTCAGCATCGACTCTTATCGAAGCGGCGCTTTCACAGGATTTTCTCGCTGGCCATTCAAAGCTGGTAGCTTTCTATTTCCGGTGCAAAAATCCTGGTGCGGCTAGCCAATTGGCTCAGATATTAGCCAGTCAAAAACGCGTGCTCAACCAGATGACCATCGGCCGGAGCGGCTCTCTTGTCGTGACGATCGAATCGCAGAATGTAGAATTGAATAAAAAGGCTATCTCATTGGTAAACTGGCCCGCCGAAAACGGAGTCCAGATATTTTCTGTCAGATAGATTTATGATAAACACTTTAATATCAATAACTTGTGCGGCTGTTATCCCGCGCGGTAACCCTTGAGTTCTCCTTCTTTTTATGCTATGATAATGTAGTTATGAGTGAGAAAATTGTGACGATAAATCGCAAGGCACGAAGCGATTACGAAATTCTTGAATCTCTTGAGGCCGGTATGTCTCTCAAAGGGACCGAGGTGAAATCGCTTCGTGAGGGCCGCATGAATCTAAAGGACAGTTTCGCCAAAGTCCAGGAAGGAGAAGTGTTTCTTGTGAATGCGCATATCAGCCCGTATTCACACGGAAACATTCAAAATCACGACCCGCTCCGGGAAAGGAAACTGCTCCTGCACAAAGCTGAAATAAAGCGATTAACCGGAAAAACCGAGGAAAAAGGGCTTACGCTCATCCCTCTAAAAGTATACTTTCTCCGAGGAAAAGCCAAGGTGGAACTCGGTCTTGCCCGCGGTCGAAAACAGTACGACAAGCGGGAGCAAATAAAGAGAAGGGACACTGAAAGAGAAATCAGGAGAGAACTGAAGAGCAAGCAATAACGGGGGCGAAAAGGGTTCGACAGGGATAGCTGCTTCTTGGGTTGCATGCCGAGCACCCCGTACCACTCGTTAAACGGTCGGGAAACAAAATGTAACTGCAGATCACGAATTTGCAATGGCTGCTTAACAAAGTGGCCCGGCTCCCTCGATCAGCCTGCGGATCGGGAAGAGCCGTCGATTAGCAGGATGGCGCCGGTAAACGGCCCGGCCTATCGGCGCGAAATTTACGGGCTGGCCAGTGGCGCATCCTTCTCATGGGAGGCGCTATCGGCAAGATCAAAACATGAGATAAGCATGTAGACGCTCAACGAGCGATATCTTTGGACGGGGGTTCAATTCCCCCCGCCTCCACCACGAACCAAAGGGAAAGGCCTTATTTTAGGGGAAGGCGCGCGGGAAGAAGACGGGAGTGTCCATTGGGTGCATCAAGAAGCAGCGCATTATTCCTCGCAGTCCTGGCCATCCTGGCCTTGTCTCTAAACAGTCCCGCCGAACAACGTATTGAAGCCGTTCCTCGAGGTGACGTCATCACGCTATCCGAGGCGGCTCGTTTTTTTGGAGCGACCGTCTCCTGGAAACCGGCCGAGGGAAAAATCGTCCTCGCTTTCAACGGCAGCGAGGCGCAGATTCTGCTGGGAAGCAACCGCATCCTTATCGGCGATTACGTCCTCACCATATCCGCTCCCGTTCATATCAGCGACGGGCTGGTGCGCGTGGGGGTTCAAGACGCGGCGGCTCTCTTTTCCCGCTTGCTCCAGCGCGAAGTAACGGCGTCGGAACTCCTCGCCGCAGGGCTGGCGGCACAGCCTGAGACCGCGAGGCGGGGGATAACTATCGAAGACGTGCACTATATCTCTTATCCGGAGTTCACGCGTTTCATCATAAATCTGCGAGGGGCGCCGGATGTCGAGACCGTGAAGGTTCAGTGTGTGGATGAACATGATCTGTCGGTTATCTTTTCCGATGCTCGTTTTTCTCGACTTGAACCACCGGTTGACATTAACGATGGAGTAATCGCGCGCCTCGAATTTTTGCAGGCGGACCATTCGAGCAAATTGCTCATCAAGACTCAAGCGAAGAGAAGAACCTATGAGATGCAGCGATATAACGATCCTCCAAGAATTGTGGTCGATGTGTTGCCGGATGAACCTTTGGTCACGACTCTCGGACAGAGAACCGTATTGCCGCAGCCCAATGGACTGACTGAGATCGAGCCCGAGCCGCAACGCGAGCGATTGCTCTTGACTACAGTCGTCATCGACCCGGGGCACGGCGGAAAGGACGTCGGCGCCCGCGGCGCCGGCGGGCTAATGGAAAAGGAGGTCGTCCTCGATATCGCACTGCGCCTGAAAAAACTTATCGAACAGAAGGATGGAATGAAGGTGGTTCTTACCCGGAACAGCGACTATTTTGTTTCGCTCGAAGAAAGGACGATGATCGCAAACAGCGCCAAGGAGGGCGCTCCGGCTGATCTCTTTATCAGTATTCACACCAACTCGCACAAGAGCCCGAAGATCGGCGGGTTTGAAGCCTATTACATCTCCGATGCAGTTGATCCCGGCGCTGAGGCGACGGCGGCGCTCGAAAACGCCGTTGTTGCCTTCGAGAAACAGGGAAAGGGTCCGGCGCCCGATTCTCTCGTTCCTATCCTCTGGGACCTGCAATTCATGGAGTTCATCTCTCAGAGCAGCGAACTCGCCTTTATTGCGCAGGAGCAACTGGCAAACCGGTTGAATACGCGGAACCGCGGCGTGAGACAGGCGCGGTTTATTGTTCTCTCAGGTGTGGCCATGCCCTCGGTTCTCATAGAAGTCGGCTTCATCTCAAATCGGGTCGAAGAAGCGAAAATGAAAACGCCCGATTTTAAAGAGAGATGCGCCGAAGCCGTCTCGGCGGCCGTGCTGAATTTCAAAGAGCGCCACGATGTCAGACTCGGCCTCTTAAAGAAGGATGCGAAGCATTGACCAGCAAGCGAACGATCAAAATCCTGCTCGCGTCTGTATGGGCCTTGCTGGTCATCACGCTTCTCGGCTTTGCCATTAAATTATTGCAGGATTTCGTTTCGACTCCCGAGCAGGCGGCCGCCCCTCCCGCAGTGATTCAGCCTCCCCCAAAACCCGAAAAACGAGAAGTCATTCTCTATTTTTCCGACGCCGATGCCAGTTCGCTCCTGCAAGAAAAAAGGTCGATCAGTCTCGGCGCCGGCATCCAGTCCGATGCAGCCGGCATCGCCAACGAGCTCATTCGAGGGCCGCAGCTCGAAAACCTCTCTCCCACTATTCCGCCGGACACACGCCTGATCAATGCATATTTCATCGGCGATACGCTTGTCCTTGATTTCTCGCAGGAACTGCAGAAAAATCATACGGGAGGCTCGGCGGGCGAACTGACAACCATTTACTCGATCGTGAATTCGATGACGGAAAATCTGCGTGGCGTCAAAAAGGTCCAAATCCTGGTCGAGGGGCTTGAAATAGAGACCCTGGCGGGGCATCTCGATCTCTCCCGGCCGCTTCACCCCGATGTCAAATGGATGAAAAAGCTGCCGCGAACCAATTCCACATCTTGAAAGATCTCTTACATCGGCAACCAGATAACCGTGCCCCCGGGCCGCTTCGGTTCCAGAATCATGAGTTGTTGTGGCGAGATTTGTGTTACTATCCAGGCAGCAGAAAAATTAAACGAAAAGAAGGAATTGTTAATTCGTCGACACCACCTCTGCAGGGGCGGATTTCCAATCCGCCCGCGCGCAAGCCAACCGGCGCGTTCGCGGCAATAATGTATACTAGAAAAGATGCGTACAAAATCAAAAATTAAAGTTAAAGTCGTCATTCTCCTTTCGGCGCTTATCATGCTGTTTGGAGGAGCCTACGTCTTCTCGCGTCTGCTCTTTGACGACCATAAAACCATCCTCTTTCTGTCGAGCACCATAGACAAGACCGTCATCGAAGTTTTGACGGAAGCGCAGGTCCCGCAATCGTCCGTAAAAAGAAATGTCGTGAGAAAGGAAAAGAACGATGCAGCCTGGGATCAGGTGGAACTGGTGGTTCAACTGACGGAGACGGATTCTCTGAGCCACATTCAGGATGAACTGAAGAAAGCTTTGCTCCTGCCGGGTGTCTCTCTTCAAAAAGTCGAAAATTCGTCCAAAGATTACAGGAAATCGCACCTGTCGGTATTTTTTCATGAACTGCTCTTGTATCAGGTCCTGTTTCAACAGGAGGTTCCCCCAGTCGAGTCCACCATGGCGGCGGCGCCGGCTGCGGTGGATGAGCAGGAAGATGAGATGCCCAAAATCGCTCTGATCGTCGACGACATCGGATATGATCTAGAACGGGCGATGGAAATTATCAACCTGCGGCGGCCTTTGACTTTTTCCATATTCCCTCAGCTATTGTATTCTCGACATATTGCGGAGTCCGCCCACAAGATGGGGCACGAGATCATGATGCATCTCCCCATGGAGCCCGACGAAAACTGGAAACGGAACCCTGGTCTTATCTTGCAGGATATGGACCGCGACCAGCTTCAATGGATGTTGGAGACCGACCTCAAGTCGATTCCGCATGTTAGCGGAGTCAATAACCACCAGGGTTCGAAGATGACAAGAGACGAAGCAGCAATGGAGCTTGTCATGGACTACCTCCGGCGTAAGGACCTGTACTTCGTCGACAGCCGCACGACGAGCGAATCCGTTGCTTTCGAGGTGGCGAAACAGCTTGGCCTCAAAGCGGCGGAAAATGACGTCTTCCTGGATAACGAAAAAGACGTCGATTATATAAAAGAGCGCTTCGAGCTTCTGATGGAAAAAGCCGAGGAAAACGGAGAAGCTATCGGCATTTGTCACGTTCATCCGGTGACCGTGAAAGTCCTTCGGGAAATGCTCCCCCTCATTGAAAAGCGGGGCTTTAAGCTCGTCTACGTCTCGGAGATAGTAAGGTAACTTAAGATGCTGATCCTGGGAATCGAAACTTCCTGCGACGAGACCGCAATTGCCGTCGTCCAAGACGGGAACCGGATTCTTTCCAACGAGGTCGCATCCCAAACCGAACTCCATGGCCGCTTCGGGGGAGTCGTTCCGGAATTGGCCTCGCGCGAACACCTCAAAGTGATTGTCCCGCTCTTCCATGAGGCGCTCAAAAGCGCAGCGTGTTCTCTGGACGAAATCGATGCCATCGCCGTGACCGCCGGCCCCGGCCTCGTCGGTTCGTTGCTCGTGGGCATCAGCTTCGCCAAATCATTGGCGTACGTCAAACAAAAACCGCTCGTGCCGGTCCATCACCTCGAAGGTCATATTTTCGCGAATATCGCAGCGGGCGCCAACCTCCAATTTCCCTTCGTCGCCCTTATAGCATCAGGCGGACACACCGACCTGATCGAATGCCGCGCCCCGCTTCAGTATAAGATTCTCGGACGCACGCGCGATGATGCCGCCGGCGAGGCCTTCGATAAAGTGGCCAAAATGCTCGAGCTCGGATATCCGGGCGGACCCGCCATCGAGCGTTCGGCCGCCCCCGCAAATCCCCACGCGTTCCCTTTTCCGCGGCCCATGCTGGCCGACGCCGGCTTCGACTTCAGCTTCAGCGGCTTGAAGACGGCGGTTCTGTACACGGTGGATGATTTAAAAAAATCCGGGACGGTTGCGGAGAAAACTCCGGACATCGCGGCGAGCTTTCAACTGGCGGTTGCGGAGGTGCTGGCGGAAAAAAGCCGCCGCGCACTGACCGAGACCGGCCTGCAACGGCTCGCGCTCGGCGGCGGAGTCATCGCGAATACCTGCGTGAGGGAGATGCTGCTCTCGCGCGTCGAGGGCGAAGTCTTCGTCCCGCCGCGGCACTTGTGCATCGACAACGGCGCAATGACGGCTGCGGCCGGCTATGCGAGATTCCGCGCCGGTTACCGCGCAGATATGACGCTCAATGCCGAGCCGAATCTGCGACTTCACTCGAATCTATGGAAGGAACTGCAACACGCATAGGGAACGTCGGGATAATCGGAAAGCTCGTGCTGGGGCCGATGTCGGGAATCACCGACTTGGCCTTTCGCCTTGTCTCAAAATCTTTCGGATGTTCTCTCGGATACGTGCCCCTCGTCAGCGCGAAGGCCCTCGTCCTGGGCAGCCGCAAAACGTTTGAACTTCTCGAGACAGACCCGGCCGAGAAACCCGTCGCTGTACAGCTCTTCGGCGGCGAGCCCGATGTCATCGGCAGGGCAGTCGAGATTCTGAAGCCCTATCCTTTTGATCTGGTCGATATCAATATGGGATGTCCCGCTCCCAAAGTGGCCGGTCACGCGGGCGGCTCCTCGCTTCTGCGCGATCCCGGTCTCGCCGCCGAGATCGTCCGGGCCGCTGTTCAGGCGGCGGGCAAACCCGTGACCGCTAAAATCCGGTCCGGCTGGGACGAGCGTTCGACCAACGCCGTCGAAATTGCGCTGATGCTCCAGGAGGCGGGCGCTTCGGCGATTGTCGTTCATCCAAGAACCAAAGCCCAGCGGTTTACCGGCCGTGCGAACTGGAACATCATTCGGCAAGTCAAACAGGCGGTCCGGATACCCGTTGTCGGCAACGGAGACGTTTCCTCGCCCGAAGATGCAAAACGGATGCTCGAGCAAACCGGCTGCGATCTGGTAATGGTCGCCCGCGCCGCCCGCGGCAATCCCTGGATATTTCAGAGAGGAAATTATTTCCTGCAAGAAGGAAAGACACTGCCGCAACCCTCTCCCCATGTGAGGGTACAAACTCTGATCAGGCATTGTACAATTTTGGCGCAATACGAGGGCGAGCGCACCGCCGCCTTGAAAATGCGAAAACATGCCGGCTGGTACATCAAAGGCCTCCAGAACGCCGCAAGTGCCCGAGAACGGATAAACAAAGCGCAGACGACCGGCGAGATCATCTTGATATGTCGCGACTTAGAGCATCAGTGGCATGAGTCTTGCTCCCCCTGAAGTCCGGACCAATTATCCGTTTTTGGATAAGCGGACGCAGCACGAGGAGACATTTTATGAATCTACACGCCTTGCTTCACACTGTCGTCGGACAGTGCGGCTCAGACATCCATTTCAAAGCGGGAAATCCCCCTGTTATTCGCTATGATGGCCGCTTGGTGAGACTCGATTACTCGCCTTTGAGCAGGAAAGACATTGACGATGTCCTGCATCAAATCCTGACCGAAGAAGAACTCGAATTGTTTCGCGAACGCCGCGACCTCGACGTTTCCTATGCGGTCTCGGAGCTGTCCCGGTTCCGCGTGAACATCTGCCGCGAAATGGGAAGCGTCAGGCTCGTCTTCCGATTGATTCCCTTCGAAATCCCAGCCATCCGGGAACTGAAACTCCCGCTCGTCCTCGAGGAGATTTGCAAGACCCCGCGCGGGCTGGTTCTGGTAACCGGGCCGACCGGAAGTGGAAAATCGACCACGTTAGCTGCTATGATATCGCATATCAATGCCAATTATCCGCGGCACATCGTCACGATTGAAGACCCTATCGAGTTTGTTCACACCGACCGGCAGGGAATGGTGACCCAGCGACAGGTAGGCATTGACACAGACTCCTTTGTGCAATCGATGAGAGCAGTCGTTCGCCAGGACCCCGACGTGATCATGCTGGGAGAAATGCGAGACGCGGAAACCGTGTTCTCCGCCATGCAGGCCGCTGAAACCGGCCACCTGGTGCTCTCGACTCTGCATACGCCTGATGCGATTGATACCGTGAACCGAATCACCGATTTCTTCCCGGCCGAACAGCACCAGCAGGTGAGAAACCAATTTTCCATATGTCTGCGAGCCATCGTCTCGCAGAGACTCGTTCCCCGAAAAACCGGCACCGGCCGCATCGCTGCCGTCGAAATCCTGATCGGGACCCAACTGGTGAAAGAGAGAATCCGCATCCAGGCCGACGCCTCGCAAATCATCTCCCTGATGTGCGAAGGGCGGGAGACCTACGGAATGCAGACGTTTGACCAACATCTGTACGAACTCTGGGAGGCTGAAGAGATATCTGAAGAGACGGCGCTGGCGTATGCCACCAGTCCAAAAGACCTCTCGCTCAGACTGCGCGGCCTGATCTGACCCTTTGGAGAGAGGCTACGGGAGCTCCTGCGAAAACAGAAGACGTTCACGATTGGCTGGAACTGAGTCTGGTCCCAGGCATAGGGCCCAAGTCTTTTTTCAAACTGATCGACTTTTTCGGGAGTGCCCGGAAGGCGCTCGATGCGTCTGAATCGGCCTTGAGAAACATCCCGGACCTGCCCGCCCACGCCGTCCGTGCGCTTCGAGCAGGCGCAAAAGATCCCCTCGATCGAGCCCTCAAATCCATCGAACAGCATAATGTTTCACTCCTGTGCTTCAACGACCCGGCCTATCCCGACCGGCTCCGCCACATCTGCGATCCGCCGCCGCTCCTTTACGTGAAAGGGGGTCTGGCGCCCGAAGACCTGAATTCGATCAGCATCGTCGGCACCCGCCGCGCCACCCATTACGGCAAGACGGCCGCCGTAAAACTTGCCGGCGACCTGGCGCGTCTCGGCGTGACCATAATAAGCGGTCTTGCGTACGGAATAGATGCGGCCGCGCATAAAGGCGCACTCGATGCCGGCGGACGCACACTTGCGGTTCTCGGATGCGGCGTGGATGTCGTTTATCCACGCTCCAATGAAAAATTGTACGAGCAGATTCCCGCCTCCGGCGCCGTTATATCGGAGCTCCCGATGGGCACTCAGCCCGATCCCGGATTCTTCCCCATGCGCAACCGCATCGTAAGCGGAATCTCGCTTGGCACGCTCGTTATTGAAGCTCCCTTAAAGAGCGGCGCCCTCATCACCGCGCGGTACGCGCTCGAACACGGGCGAGAGGTGTTTGCCGTGCCCGGCAGCATCTTCTCTCCTTACAATGAAGGTTGCCATAAACTGCTGAAGGACGGCGCGAAACTCGTGGAAAACGTGTATGATATCATCGCTGAGGTCGAGCGAAACATCGAGGGAAACGCGCCGCCCGATCAGGAGCCGGCGACGCCGAAAGAGATTCCCCTTAAACCTGACGAGAAGAAGATATTCAATTTCCTGTCCATGGTGCCGGCCCACATCGACATGATCGGCGAAGAGTGCGGCTTGAGCGCCTCTCAGACGGCGGCCGCCCTCATGGTGCTCGAGATCAAAGGATTGGCGCAGCAGCTCTCGGGCAAAATGTTTATCCGAAGGATGTAAACCGATTCACGTGACGAATCTCGAATGGTATATGCGGGTAATTTCCGGTGAGGCCAAAGGAATTGTTCCCGCCATATCTCGAGCCGTTCTCGCCGGCGCCTCCCTCCTCTACTACTCGGTATGGGCGGCGCGTGAGGCGGGATATCGTCTCGGCATTCTTCCGATTCGCAAAGTCGGCGCCCGCGTCGTCAGCATCGGAAACATAGTGGCAGGCGGCGCCGGTAAACCCCCCGCCGTCATCTACTACGCCAGGCGATTCACCGGCGAAGGAAAACGAGTCGCCGTTATCAGCCGCGGCTACGGCCGCCTGTCGCAAACGGACGAGCCTGTCGTTGTGTCCGATGCAGGAGGAAAAATCCTCGTCACGCCCTGCGTCTCCGGCGACGAGCCGTACCTGCTCGCAAAAAAACTGCCTGGGACGCCGGTCATCGTCTGTGGAGACAGGATCAGGGCGGCGCGGCTCGCGATCGAGCGTTTCTCTCCCGATGTCATTCTGCTTGATGACGGATTCCAGCATCGCGCGATCGCGCGCGACGAAGACATCGTGGTTATCGACTGCAGCGAGCCGTTCGGGTACGGCCATCTGCTGCCGCGCGGCTTGCTGCGCGAGCCGATGAGCGCGTTGAAACGGGCGACGTGTTTTCTGTTGACGCGAGTGGACGAACGAAAACACGCCGATGTCGTCGAGAAGCTTAAGGGATTGAATCCGCCGGCGGAACTGATCCTGAGCCGGCACCACCCCTCGAGCTTGGTCTCTTTTTCGAAGAACGAGCCGTTTCCGCTTGATTTTCTCAAGAGGAAAAAAGCGCTCGCGCTTTCGAGCATCGGGAATCCGAAGTCGTTCGGGCGAACTCTGAAAAGACTCGAGGCGGAAGTCGTCGGCTCGCTCAGCTTCCCCGATCATCATTGGTATGTCGCTGCCGATGCGGAGCGGATCCGCAAGGCGGCGGAAAAATGCGGCGCGGAACTGATTATCACTACCGAGAAAGACGCCGTTCGCCTCAACCTGCTCGTGGATAAGCCGGCCAACATCTTTCTGCTGGGAATCGAGTTGGAGATTATCGGGAGTTATCCCGGCGGAGCGGCCTGAAGCTTCTCCTTTTCTTTTGGCTTCCCGGTCGTCAGGAGACTGTCGTAATTGGGGGTGTAGGATGAAGCTATTTGCCTGGCTTTCTTTATCAGCACCTCGGATGCCAGCGTTCCCACCAGCGTCACCTTGTTTTTTCTTACCTCGACTTCGACCCCATAGATGCCCGACTCCCTCAATTCCCGCTCGATCTCGCGCGCCAGAATCCGCGCGTTCCGCGAACTGAGCGATGTGAGGTTGATGATCGAAGGGTTGTTGCCGACCGCGCGCTCGATCGCATCCATATCCTTCAAATACAATACCCGCCCCTCGACAAGTATCTTCTCTTTCACCACCTCGATATTCAGGTTCTGGACATCCTTGAGCTGTTCCCTCAATTCGGCCGCAAATTTTTCCGGATCGCTGACGTAAACCTGAACCGTATAGGCGACCGTCTTTTCATTGTCCAGCCGCAGAATGATTTTGCCGATGCCGGGAGAATTCGCGACCAGAACGAGATGCTGTGTCCCCGAAAGGAAGCCTTCGACGATTTCCGGCCGCGTCACCGCCACTTCGAGCACATTCGCTTCCGCCCGGACGCGCTTCTTCTCGCCCGCCTTCAACTCGATCACATGCTGCTGAGTGATAATGGTTTCCTCTGGCGACGCCGATGAAGACGATGCCGCAGGAGGGTCGTCTGCAAGCGCGGTTGAGCAACAGATGAAGACAAAGCAAATGCAGAGGAAAGCCCTGAATCTTGCGCCTGTTCTTGAGGCGCCAAGAATCATACGGATCGCCGGAACAACCAGAACCATCGCATTCACAAGACAAACATAACGCATCAACCGGAAAAAAGTCAACGGCAAAGGGACTGACACCATTCACGGAAACCGTAGCGGACTGGCTCCATTTACGGAATTCATGTCTTCTCGAATTTCCTAATCTCCACACCCAAATCGTGTCCACCGCCGGTAGGGCCGAATTCATTCGGCCCCGCGATGATGCCTGCCCAACCTGAGCCTTTAAACCTTCGACTGTCCATTACTAAATCCACCGAAGCATTCCTCCTTTGAAAAAGGGGGACTACGGGGGATTTTCTCTCTTCCCTCACCCCTGAACCGTAGGGGTGGTCCCACGTGGCCGCCCGCTTCTCGTCATACAGCCCGCGCCTCCCGGCATAGAATGGTGCCTGTCCCCGGAGCATGATATAATCGAAACCTGTCCATTAACCGGCACCACCCAAAACGGAGGCGCGCATGTTATATCCTCAGGTGAACGCCCACAGAAATCTCGTGGCGCTCGACGGGCTCTGGCAGTTCTCGCTCGATAGGGATGAACAGGGAGAAGAAAAATGCTGGTTCGAAGGACTGCCGTCGAGCAGGCCCATCGGGGTGCCCGGCAGTTGGAACGAGCAGTATGAGGATACCATGTTCTACAACGGCAGCGCCTGGTACCAGACCGATTTCCATATTCCCGCAGAATGGCGCGGGCGCCTGGTGCGGCTGCGGTTCGGAGCGGCCGGCTACAAAACGGACGTCTGGCTCGATGGAGTTACACTCGGAGAACATGAGGGGAATTCGCTCCCATTCGAATTTGACCTGAGCACGCTGGCCAAGCCGGGCGCGCGGCACAAGCTTGTTGTCAAGATCAACAACCGGCTTGGCTCGCAGTCGATCCCGCCCGGCGGCATCGAGCACGTCTCGGGCGGCGAGGCGCCCGACTTCATGACCGAAGCCATCTCCAACTTCGCCTTGATCGTGCCCGAAATCCAAATGCTCCCGCTGCTGCTCGAGATGAGACGCCAGTACCCGGACGTGCCGTTCGATTTCCTGCCATTCGCCGGTATCCATCGGCCGGTCAAGCTCTATGCGACGTCTAAGGACCGCATCGAACGGATACGGGTGCGCACACAATTGAAGCGTGCGAAGGCGACTGTCTCATGCGAAGTAGAGACGGCCGGACGCGCAACCTCCATCCGCGGATCGCTCAGCCGCGGAAACAAATCTTTAACAGCGGAAGCCGCTCTGAAGGACGGCCGCGCGACACTCGAATTTACCGTTCCGCGCCCCGACCTCTGGCATCCCGACGGCCCTCACCTTTACCGGCTAAGCCTCGATCTGCTGAAAAGCACGAAAGCCGTCGATGAGTACCACACCGAGATCGGCATCCGCTCGATTGAGGTGACCGAAAACCGGATTCTGCTCAACGGCAAGCCCGTCTACCTGAACGGCGCCTGCAAGCATGAGGATTTCCCCATATTGGGCAAGGCTGTCAGTGAGCCGGTGATGGTGAAAGATTTCTCGCTCATGAAATGGATGGGCGCCAATTCGTTCAGGACCTCGCATTATCCATACGCCGAAGAACAGCTCATGCTGGCGGACCGCATGGGATTCCTCGTGATCGACGAGATGCCCGCTGTCGGCCTGAATTACGGCATGTATAATGATGCTATCCTCAGCAAGTGCACCGGCATTCTGACCGAGCTGATCGAGCGCGATTGCAACCACCCGAGCGTCATCATGTGGAGCATCGCCAATGAGCCCGATCCTTTCACCGAGAGCGCGGGCGAGTTCTTTGGAAAATTGCGCGCACACGCGAAACGGCTCGACCCTTCGCGGCCGGTCACGCTGGCCGCCGTGCACAGCCCGCAAGACTACACGTTTGACGTGGTCGATGTGATCTCCATCAATCGCTACTATGGCTGGTACACCGAGCCGGGCCGGCTCGACGTCGCCGCGCAAAAACTCAGCGACGAGCTTGACGCGATCCATGCGAAACACAGGAAACCGATCATCGTGTCCGAATTCGGCGCCGACTCGATTGCCGGACTCCATTCGGACCCGCCCGAAGTTTACACCGAAGAATATCAGGCGGCGCTGCTGCGGACCTATATCGACGTGATCCGCTCCAAGAACTTCACCGCCGGCGAGCACATCTGGAATTTCGCCGACTTCAAGACGCCGCAGAATTACACGCGAACCGTCTTCAACCGGAAAGGGCTGTTCACGCGCGACCGCAGGCCGAAGCTGGCCGCTCACGTCGTGCGCCAGATATGGCAGTCCGGCCAGCGGCCACGATCACAGGAGCAGGATTGATGAATGCGACATTGACAAAACCATCCGTTGCTGAAAAAAGACCCAACCGGCTGAGGCGGTTTCTCGCGCAGTTCGGGCCGGGCCTGATCTGGGCGATGGTCGCCATCGGGCAAACGCACGTCATCCTCTCAACGTATGCCGGAGCGCGATTCGGGTTCTCGCTGCTGTGGGTGATCATGCTCGCGCACCTGTTCACGTATCCCGTATTCGAGTACGGCCCGCGCTACGCCGTCGCGACCGGCGACTCTCTCCTCGGCGCGTATATGCAGTTCCGGCGAATGCGAATGTTCATGATGGTCTTCTTCGGAATGCTGCTGCTGACGATCCCGTTCCTCGGAGTCGCGTCGCTGCTCAGCGTGAGCGCGTCGGTCCTCTTCGCGGCGTTTCCACAGCTCTCGTTCAACGCGTGGTGCGTTATCATTACCGTTGCCACCGCCGCCCTCATCTTCGCCGGACGCTATAAGGGGCTCGAGATTACCTGTATCGCGATGTCCGGCGTGCTCGTTGTCACAACTCTGCTCGCCTTTTTCCTGCGGTTTCCACAGCCGCAGGAGTTCCTGGCGGGCGGACTGCTGCCGGCGATTCCGGCCGGCTCGCTGGTGACTCTTGTCGCATTGATCCGCATGCCGACCGATCCGGCGACCTCGATCATGCATTCCGTTTGGGCCGTCAAGAAGCGGGACGAGTGGATTCGCGGCGACGGCCTGCAGGCCGGGTTGCGCAAGAGCCTGCTCGATCTGCGCGTCGGCTTTGTCTTCTCTCTGATGATCGCCTTCATTTTCCTGTCGCTCGGGGCAACGGTCCTGCGCCCGCGCGGAATAAGCCTTGAGGGGGTCGATGTCGCAATCAAGCTGTCGCGGATTTACACCGAATCGGTGGGCGCCTGGACGTTCCCACTCTTCATCGGCGTCGCCTTCATCGCGTTGTGGGGCAGCTACTACACCAATGCCGACGGTGTTCCCCGCATGTTCGAGTCGCTGTATAACTCGGCAAAAAAAAAGAATCAGACGGCGGAGCTGAGTCCGCTCAGGATGGTCTACACCGCTATGTTAATGGGGGGCGGATTGCTTCTTGCCGTTCTCGCCCAGCGCCCGGTCTTCCTGGTGATCCTGGCAGTTTCCGCCGGCCTGATCGCTTACCCGATGATCTATCTCATGAACATCTACGCCGTCACGAAACTCGTGCCGCCGGAGTTCCGCCCGTCGCGCCTCAACCTCGCCCTCGCCTGCTGCGGAGTCGCGTATTCGCTTGTCGGCGTAACGCTGCTCCTCCTGGTCCGCGTCTTCGGCCTTTGGAATTAAGAGGTCTTTTGGAAGCCACCGACTTCATGGATTAGACAGCGCAATCAAGAATGCGACCTCATTTTTACAACTTGTCAAGAATAGACGCGACCCCTTCTCTTCCCTGATGCCGAATCGCATACAATTCTTTCAATTTCTCAGCGGATGATCATGGAAGCTTGTCAGTCAGGTGGCCGTCTGGGACCCGCTTGCCAAAAGTCCTCATTGATGGCATATTTTTAAATAAGAATGAAACCGAAATAGGAATCAGACGGCATGGAGATTGACTCGAAAGAACTGCAGGAACGAATGAGTCGTCTAAAAGACGGGCTGAAGCGGTCCGGCCTGAAATCGACACATCAGCGGCTGGAGATCTTTCGCGAGGTGGCAAAATCCGGCATACATCCTGACGCCGAAACCGTATTCAATGGAGTACGCGAGAGGGTGCCAACCATATCGCTGGATACTGTCTACCGCACCTTATGGGTGCTTCTTGATCTGGGATTGGTAACCAGCCTCGGAGCATCTCACGAGAGAGTTCGGTTTGACGCCAACCTCAAGCCGCACCACCATTTTGTCTGTGTACGGTGTGGGCTGATTCGCGACTTCCACTCTCGGCATCTGGAAAACATTGCATGTCCGGAAGAGGCAGAAGCATTTGGCGAACCTGTGTCACTGCACGTGGAGGTAAGGGGCGTGTGCACCGGCTGCCGATCCCTTGTGAAGAACAGCAGTTAGACATCCCCCTCAGATCAGGTTAAAGACGAAGCGCCGGCGGCGTGGCCTCGGCGTAAACCAGAGAGAAAAGGAGAACGGAGATGAACAAAAATAGCAAGCGTCGGGTGACGGAACCCATTGGCCGCGGTGGCAGGTCGCCCCGGGACTGGTGGCCGAATCAGTTGAATCTTAACATTCTGCGCCAGCATTCTCCAAAGTCCAATCCAATGGGCGAAGAGTTCAACTACGCTGAGGAATTCAAGAAACTCGATCTGCAGGCCGTGAAGAAGGATCTCTATGCGCTGATGACCGACTCGCAGGACTGGTGGCCGGCCGATTATGGTCATTACGGGCCGCTCCTCATCCGGATGGCATGGCACAGCGCAGGCACATACCGCATGGGCGACGGCCGCGGGGGCGCAGGATCCGGCGGCCAGCGCTTTGCGCCCCTCAACAGTTGGCCCGACAACGTGAACCTCGACAAGGCGCGCCGGCTGCTCTGGCCGATCAAGCGGAAATACGGCAGGAAAATCTCCTGGGCGGACCTGATGATTCTCGCCGGCAACTGCGCGCTTGAGTCTATGGGATTCAAAACCTTCGGCTTCGGCGGCGGGCGCGAAGATATATGGGAGCCGGAAGAGGACATCTACTGGGGAACCGAGAGCGAGTGGCTTGGTGACAAGCGCTATTCCGGTGATCGGGAACTCGAGAATCCTCTCGCCGCCGTGCAGATGGGCCTGATCTACGTGAACCCGGAAGGTCCCAGCGGCAATCCTGACCCGGTTGCCTCCGGCCGTGATGTTCGAGAGACGTTCGCACGCATGGCCATGAATGACGAAGAGACCGTCGCACTCGTCGCCGGAGGACATACCTTCGGCAAATGCCACGGCGCCGGCGATGCGGCGCTTGTCGGTCCCGAACCTGAAGCCGCTCCCATCGAGGAACAGGGACTCGGCTGGAAGAGCCGTTTCGGCAGTGGCAAGGGCGGCGATACGATCGGTAGCGGCATTGAGGGCGCGTGGAAGCCGAACCCGATCAAATGGGACATGGGCTATCTGAACATGTTGTTCAAATATGACTGGGAATTGGTCAAAAGCCCGGCAGGCGCGCATCAGTGGCTGGCCAAGGACGTGGCCGAAGAGGACATGGTGGTTAACGCGCACGACCGGTCGAAGAAGCACCGGCCCATGATGACCACGGCGGACCTCTCGCTGCGCTTCGACCCGGTCTACGAGCCAATCGCGCGGCGCTACCTGCAGAACCCTGAGGAATTCGCGGACGCCTTCGCCAGGGCGTGGTTCAAACTGACCCATCGTGACATGGGGCCACGCTCGCGCTATCTCGGTCCCGAGGTCCCGGCAGAGGAACTGATCTGGCAAGACCCGGTGCCCGCAGCCGATCATGAGCTGATCGACGCGCGGGACATCGCAGACCTCAAGAAGAAAATTCTGGCCTCGGGCCTGTCGATCTCGGAGCTGGTTTCAACCGCCTGGGCGTCGGCATCCACGTTCCGCGGCTCCGACAAGCGCGGCGGCGCCAATGGGGCACGGATTCGCCTTGCGCCGCAAATGGATTGGCAAGTCAACCAGCCGGCCCAACTGAAGAATGTGCTGCAGACCCTTGAGGGAATCCAAAAGAAGTTCAACAGCGAGCAGGCGGGCGAGAAAAAGATTTCTCTCGCCGACTTGATCATCCTTGGTGGATGTGCCGCTGTTGAGCAGGCTGCAAAGAATGCCGGTTACGATGTGACCGTTCCCTTCACGCCGGGACGCACGGATGCGTCGCAGGAGCAAACAGACGTGGAGGCATTCGCCGTTCTCGAACCGGTTGCGGACGGGTTCCGCAACTACCTCAAAGCGAAGTATGCCGTATCGGCAGAGGAACTGCTGGTTGATCGAGCGCAACTGCTGACGCTGACCGCTCCTGAGATGACGGTTCTTATTGGCGGCATGCGCGTCTTGAACGCCAACTTCGGACAGTCCCGGCACGGCGTCTTCACCAAGCGGCCGGAGACGCTCACCAATGATTTCTTCGTGAATCTGCTCGACATGAGCACGATGTGGAAGCCGACCTCGGAAGATGAAGACGTGTTCGAGGGTCGTGATCGCGCGACGGGCGAGCTCAAGTGGACCGGCGCCCGTGTCGATCTCATCTTCGGTTCGAACTCCCAACTCCGGGCGTTGGCGGAAGTTTACGGGTGCGAAGACTCCCGGGAGAAGTTCGTGCACGATTTTGTAGCCGCTTGGAACAAAGTGATGAACCTTGACCGGTTCGACATCGCCTGTTTAGAGAAGAACGCGTAAAAACAAGGAACTCGTGCCGGCGCTCGACTCCCATTGTCTGTGGGACAAGAAAGGTTAGTGTCCTTTCCGATCTTCTCTTCTTCCTCCGTGCTTCCTTAATCCTCGTGGCGAGGATAAGTTTCAGGTTCGAGGTTTCATTGTTCCGGGTTGGAAGAGAAAAAGGCAGGTTACAGTCTACAACCCACAGCGATTCCGCGAGGCGCCGCGTCAGCTTAGGCGCTCCGCTCGGGGAGAGGCGTTCGCGTAATTCGTCAAATTCGTTTACTTCGTGTTCCAAATCATTCTTGGCGTCTGCGACTCTTGGTGGGAAGAGTTTTGTGGGCAGGGAAGACTATGATAGAATTCATGTCATGAAAGGAAAATGGATACTTGCTTTTTGCCTTTCTGCCGTTCTCTCTTTGCCGGCTCTTGCAACGGCTGAGGAACTCGTACATGTAGTGAAGGAGGAGAACGCGCGAGAAGCCACATTATACGTTCGGAACGGACGCCCGGTCGATGTGACCATCAGCTTCAAGTTCACATGGGAGAATGCAGAG
The DNA here is from genome assembly GCA_003598085.1 of Candidatus Abyssobacteria bacterium SURF_5. Lineage (NCBI taxonomy): Bacteria > Pseudomonadati > Candidatus Hydrogenedentota > Candidatus Abyssobacteria > Candidatus Abyssobacteria bacterium SURF_5. Next base: position 23,718 of record QZKU01000105.1, on the reverse strand, counting down.
GTGGATCAAGACTGTGCCGCGTTTGTCGTTCGACCAAACGAGCTGGTTCGCGTTTGTCGGATCACGAGTAGAATCCGGAACATGCCGTGGCGCTACTCCTTCGAATGGCGGTACAAGCTGGGAAATATGACTGCGCGACATGATGACGCGTTCATATACAGATTGCCTTTCGAGGAAGGCAAAAGGGTCGTGGTAACGCAGGGATTTGGCGGTAAATTCAGTCACCACGGCGGATCAAGGTATTCCATTGACTGGAGGGTGCCGGAGGGTACTCCCATACATGCATCAAGGGAAGGAACCGTCGTTGCGGTGGAATCGCAGCACTCGGAAGGCGGACCGACTCCTGAATTCAAAGAAAAGGCGAATTACGTCATCGTATTGCATGAAGACGGCACTCTTGGGCAATACCTGCATTTGGAGAAAGACGGGGTGGCCGTGCGTGTTGGCGAGAGAATACTCGAGGGCGGTCTGATCGGATACTCCGGCAACACGGGCTTTTCCACCGTGCCGCACCTGCATTTCAATGTATACAAGCCGAAAGACGGATTGGAGACGGAATCGATTCCTATACGATTTAAGACCGGCGAAGGCGCCGGCATTGCACTTGAACAAGGCAAAGAATACACCGTTTCACGATAATCGGTGATGATCCGTATCAGTTTCAATCAATTGCTGCTTCAGGTTCAAAAGTTTCAGTATCCAAATTCAGGTTAGAAGAAGGCATTCTCCGTTTCGTTTGTTGGCTCCCGTGAAGATCGTTTTTTCTTTTCGGCTGTATTTCGAGCACGTTCCCGCGAATCACGCGCAGTTGCCCAGGGCAAACAGAATAAATCGGCTGTTGCCGAGCTTTCCCGAAACAACCCTCAGCGGCGAGTCTGAGGAACAGTTCAAGGTTGGAACAGAAAAAGGCAGGTAACAGTCTACAGTCCACAGTCATCCCGCGAGGCGCCCTGCTGAAGCAGGGTTAAGAAACTGTATTTCGCTTACGCTCAACGTGAAGAGGAAGGTTCATATGACGCGGCTGGCGCCGCGTATCCTGGATTCCTGCTTTCGCAGAAATGACCCCGGATCGGGGTCCGGCGCAGGCTCATGAAAAATCAGCGTGCATCCGTGGGCACTTGTGGTTCCCATGCGGATCGAGTCCAGGACGGCGTCTGCGGATATGAAGAGTCTTTCCATGAACTTTGGGATTATGGACTGTGGTCCGCTTCTCTGATTCGCCTAGTTCGTTCGAATTCGCGGCCCAAAACGTCCTTTTCTTGATCAGCGATTGAAAATCAAATTTCCGTTATCAAATCTTCATTTTTATTCCTTATCCTGAAAGCGAGGCCCCAAGCCAATATCTTGTTCTCGCAGCTGCTCTTGGTTGGAATGGACGGCTCAAGCAACCGTCAGATGGCGCTTTGCGTGATGGCGCTTTGCGTTGACAACTCATCGAAAACGTGATAAAAGAAGCTGAAATCACCTGCAGAGGAAATGCCGCTTTGCATGGACACACACGCGGGGGATCCATGAGAAGGTCGACAAATCCCAGCAAATTCCTCACCCCGGCAGAATCGCGGCAGGTTACGGCGGCAGTCGAACAGGCCGAGAAGTTTACCTCCGGCGAAATCAAGGTGACGCTGGCCCGACATTGCTGGATCAGTATCGAGTCCAAGGCGTCGCGCCTGTTCAATAAGCTTAATCTTGACCGAACCCGCCATCGCAACTGCGTCATGATTTTGCTGGTGCTTACCAACCATGAGTTTCATATCCACGGCGATCAGGGAATCCACGAAAGGGTAGGGCAGGAATTCTGGGACGACGTGCGTGACCGGATGAGTGTTTGCTTCAAAGAGGATCGGTTCGGCGACGGTCTGGCCGAGGGAGTCCGCCTTATCGGCGAGAAGCTCGCCCAGTTCTTTCCCCCTCTGGCGGATGACACCGATGAGATATCGAACCACATTGCACATCATGAATAGGCTGTTCATTGCATTGCTCGCTGTGTCCCTGTGGATGCCGACGTCGCGGGCGCAGGAGAGTTTCTCCGCCGAGCGCGCTCCCGCGGAGTCGAGTGAAAATCAGACGAAAGATTATACCCCCTTCCCCGCACCCGATCTCGGCTATGTGAGCGACAATGCGGACCTGCTCACGCGGGAAGAGGAAGAGCGGATCGAGCGGTGGCTGTGGCAGGCGGAGGAGAAGGCAGGTCTGGAGGTCGTTGTCGTTACCATCGGTTCCATCAGGGATTATCCGGGCGCGCCCTCATCCTCGATCGAGATATTCGCGCGGGGGCTTTTTAACACCTACGGCATCGGCAACATGCCGGCGAATGATGGTGTGCTCTTGCTGGTGGCCGTCAAAGACAGGAAGGCCCGGATAGAGCTTGGCGCCGGTTACGGCCACGCACGGAATCGCGACGCCCAGCGGATAATGGATGAGGACATCCTGCCGGCCTTCCGGCAGGAAGACTATGCCGCCGGCATTCGGAATGGAGTGAAGGGAATACTACGCGAGTTTGGCGGGCTGCGCGTCGGGCCCAACTGGCCGCTCATCGGGGTGGCTCTGTCCATTCCGGTGGTTGGTCTGATCGCTGTCAGTCTGTTCCGCAATGGCAAACGCGGCTGGGGCTGGATCAGCGTCGGCCTGTTGATCGTGCTCATACTTGCGCTCATCTGGATTCTCCGCCAGACGCTGAGACACATGCCGAGGAGAAGCGGCGGACTGGGCAGCTTCGGCGGCGGCTTCTCCGGCGGCGGCGGCGCAACCGGCGGTTGGTGAGGAATTTTTCATGAGATGTCCGAAATGCAGAGATACGAATTTGCGAGAGGTGAGAGTCAGGAGCGCAGGCGCAACGATCGACCATTGTCCGCGGTGCAAGGGAGTGTGGTTCGACGCGCAGGAATTGGAGGCGGTGATGGACGTCGCGTCCAAGGAACTCGATATCCCCTCGAAAGCGCGCGAATCGGAAACGCTCTCCTGTCCTCGCTGTCTCTCTCGCCTCTTCCATTTCGAGTATCCGCAAACACTGGTACGGGTCGATATGTGCAAAGAGTGCCGCGGCCTCTGGCTTGACGGCGGCGAATTTACCGAAATCAAGACGATTCGGAAATCCCTCGAAAAACGCGGGAAGCTCGAAGAATACGCTTTGCCCGGCGGGGTCAAGGGGGGACTGCTCCGCTTCATTGACGCCGCGATTGATGAATTGGAAATCTGGTAAGAGCCGGGCCGCTACAGCAGTTCATTTCCACTCGACAAGGAGGCGCGATATGATTTGTCCTGCCTGTCACGCATCTATGGTGGAGGAAGATTTCGGCCGTGTGCGTGTTGACGTATGCAAGAGCGGCTGCAAGAGCATGTGGTTCGACTGGGCGGAACTCGGCAAACTCGACGAGCATTCCGAAGGATTCGGAGATCTGCTGGAAGAGGCGCTGGCTGCGCCTCCTAGAAGCGACGATACGCGCAGGGGCAAACTGAATTGTCCCAAGTGCGGCATCCCCATGTATGTTCACAGGTACAAACGGGCGCCAGAGGTGTATGTCGATGAATGCGCCTCGTGCGGAGGTTTTTTTCTCGATGCGGGCGAGCTCTTGCTTATTCGGGAGTATTTCTTGAATGAGGCCGAACATCGGAGCTATGTGAAGCAACTGGTCTCCGACGTATCGGGCTACGGCGAAAGGCTCCAGAGTCTGGAAAAACAGAAAGCGCGAACCGCGGCCATCGACGGTTTCGCACGCATGTTCATGAGTCCATCGAGAAAGCGAAGAGAAGCCCGTGTGCGAGCGCGAAGAAATCGTAAGGTGATAAAGCCCCTGAGCCAGGACCAGTCTTTGCGCATAGCCGAATTAAAGGAACAACTGAAAATCGGACTGATAACCGAGGAGGAATTTGCAGACAAGACTGCAGAGATACTGACCGAGCTGGATTAGCCCGGCTTCCGCTCTCCATCTTAAAAAAGCAATCCTCCGCTAACACCCATTCACCGTTCATGCTCGATCTGTAAGAATTGGATGAGCCCAAACAACTGACAGCCGTAATTAGATTTTATCGGTGATAGCATAAACCATTAGTTTCTTGCTCCTCCAATTTTCATTCTCTTCGGGGTGTTTAGGTTTCGCTCGAACATCTGGACTCCCGACTCCAGACGCCTTTCTCAATCTCGCCCGGAGGCTAGAGGGACAGAATCGGGACAGAATCGAGACTTCTTGCTTTTCTGTTTCTCTTTTGATATGCTATTACCTAAAATTAAGGTATCTCATTTATAGGCAGACCATGAAGAGCAGAGCGAAGCTGAATATACGGAATGCGATCCTCGGCGTGCTGATGCAGGGGCCGGCACATGGGTATCGCATCAAGAAACTGTTTGCGCCGTTCATCGCGAAGGACGGTATCAACGACGGCCAGTTGTATCCGATCCTCAACCAGCTCGAGAAGGAAAAGCTGGTGCGCAAGGAGATCGTGCGCCAGCAGAAGTCGCCGAACAAGAACCTGTACCATATCACCCGGAAGGGAAGCGACGAGTTTTTCGAGTGGCTGAGCGGGCCGGACGACGAACTCGATCCGGTCCGGTGCGATTTTTTCATGCAGTACGCGTTTCTGGTCAAATGCATATTCTTCGAACATCTCCCGAAGCGCGAGAAGGCGGCGAAACTGAAGCGGCAGATCGAGAACCTCGAACAGAAGATAGCCGAGTATCGAATGATGCGCGAGGAAATGCTCGAGCGCGGGCTGAGCGCCTACAAGATCAAGATCGTTGATTTCGGGATCGAGCTTCAGCAACTCAAAATCCGCTGGATTCGCGATCTGCTCGAGCTGCAGCTTCGGGAGAAGGCTTCGCGCAAAAAGAAAGTCGGGCCGGAGATACACGAGCCGGCGCAGTTCATGCAACCGGTCGCCTCTCGTTCGCGGCGGCCACGGAGGAAGGGCTGATTCATGTTTTTGTCGCGGCAGGACGTCATCGACAATTTCAGAAAACAGAAATACATTTGCGGGCCGGAGATATCGACTGTTGTCTATCTTTCCGAACAGATGCAGAAGCCGGTGCTGGTGGAGGGTCCGGCCGGCGTCGGCAAGACGAGCCTGGCGGGCGTATGGGCGGAGGCGGCTGGACTGGAACTGATCCGGATGCAGTGTTATGAGGGACTCGACGAGGGCAAGGCGCTCTATGAATGGGAGTATGCAAAGCAGCTCCTGTACACGCAGATATTGAAGGAAAAGATCAACGAGGTCATCAGCGATTGCCGCGGGCTCAGGGAGGCGGTGGACCGGATCAACCGGCACGAGGACATTTTCTTTTCGAAGGAATTCATTCTGCCGCGCCCGCTGCTGCGCGCGATCCTGTCGGACAAGAAGGTCGTTCTGCTCATCGATGAGGTCGACAAGGCCGATCCCGAGTTCGAGGCGTTTTTGCTCGAGGTGCTCAGCGATTTCCAGGTGAGCGTGCCGGAACTGGGCACGCTTCGGGCAAAACATGTTCCCAATGTCGTTCTCACCAGCAACAACAGCCGCGAGATGAGCGACGCGCTCAAGCGGCGGTGCCTGCACCTGTTTATCGATTTTCCGCCGTCCGAGCAGGAGATGGAGATCGTGAGACTGAAGGTGCCGGACATTGACGAAAAGCTGGCGCGCCAGGTCGTCGACGTGATCCAGAAGGTCCGTAAGATCGACCTGAAGAAACTGCCGAGCATCAGCGAGACGCTCGATTGGGCGCGCGCGCTCACGATCCTGAACGCGGACAGTCTCGATCAGGACCTGCTCAAGTCGACGCTCAACCTGTTCCTCAAATACGAGGGCGACATCAAGAAGGTGCGCGCGAACCTGCACACGCTGATCACGACGGGCGAAGGAAAAATGAACTGAGGCGGCGTCATGGAGAAGAAGATACTCGACTTCATCGAGGCGCTGCGGGCGGCGCGAGTCAAGATCACGCTGTCCGAAGGCATCGACTGCTTCCGCGCGCTCGACATTCTCTCCCTTGCGGACAAGCAGACGTTCAAGTCAGTGCTCCGCTCGACCCTCGTCAAGCGCGGAAGCGATATGCCGACGTTCGAGAAACTGTTCGAGCGGTATTTTACGTCGCTCGCGAAACCGCTTCAGCCCACCAATGAAGATGATGAACCCACCGATGATATCCCATTCGGCTCGATGTCGCTGCAGGAATTCATCGATCAGTTGCTTGACGAGCACGACGACCAGTTTCCCGCGCTCGTCCAACTGCTTCGCTGGCAGCTCAATGGCGATTTCCAGATCGTGATGATGCAGCAGGGCATCGAGATGGGACTTGGCGAGATCAGCAATCCGCTGCAGGTCGGTTTCTTCTCGAAGAAAATCCGCGACAGCCTCGGCTGGAACGCGCTCCAGGAAGAGATTGAGAAATTGGCCGAAGAGCTTGCGGGCGCCGGCTATTCGCCTCAAGAGATCGGCAGACTCAAGGAATTCATTGAGCGACGCATGAAGCGGGTGTTCGAGACGATCAAGGCGTTTGTTCGGCGCGAATTCGAGCGAAGGAACCTGCTCGAGATGGAGAAGATGAGGGAAGACGATCTTCTCGATAAGAGCTTTTATCAGCTTTCGCGGCGCGAGATGGAGATGATGCGCGACCTGGTGACCCGGCTCGGGCGCAAGATGAAGGATAAGCTGGTGATCCGCACCAAGCACAGGAAGCGCGGCCGGATCGACGTCAAGCGCGTCATCCGGCAGAACATGCAGTACGGCGGCGTGCCGGTCGAGCTGAATTTCAAGGATCGCCGCCGCGAGCGGCCGAACGTGTTCGCGCTGTGCGATATTTCCGATTCCGTCGCGTACGCCTCGCGTTTCATGCTGCAGTTCCTGTACACGCTGCAGGAATTGTTCACGAAGGTGAGGACGTTCGTCTTCGTCACCGAGATCGCGGAAGTGACGCAGTTGTTCTCCGAACATGAAATCCAGACCGCGATCAACATGGCGCTCAGCTCACGCTACGTGGATTACAACGGCCACAGCAATTTCGGGTATGCGTTTCACCGGTTCCACAACGAGTATCTTGAGTCGGTCACACCCCGGACGACGGTCATCGTGATGGGTGACGCACGCAACAATCGAAACGACCCGCGCGTGTGGACCTTCAAGGAGATATCAGAGAAGGCGAAGCGCGTGATCTGGCTGAATCCCGAGTCGCGCAACGGCTGGCGGCTGGGCGACAGCGTTATGTATGAGTACATGCCGTATTGCCACGAAACTCACGAGTGCCGGAATGCGCGCCAGCTCATGCGCGTGATCGACAAGATTGTGAGCAAATGAAGAGGTTCAAGATTCAAAGCATGCCCCGGACTCTGATCCGGGATTCAAGATTCAAGGTTAAGAAAGAAATGAACCACCAAGACACTAAGACACAAGGCACAAAGTCCGAATCAATTAAATATATTTCTTGGTGGATTGGCGGGAATCCCCCTTAGTCCCCTTTTTCAAAGGGGGAGAAATGCGTGGCAATCAGCATTTGGTAGGTGCGAATTTATTCGCACGGGGGGCTGGCCGAATGAATTCGGCCCTACCGGTGAGTGGATAGATTAGGCGAGGCGATAAGTCAACCGCATATGCTACATATAGCGGTAGGTGCGAGTCGACATTCGGCGGAAAACAGGGTAGAATTATTGCCGAAATGAGAGTTGATAAACGAAAACTGCTTGCGCGCGCGAGGCGGCTGGGGGCGGATATTGCCGGTGTGGCCGGGGCGGAACGACTGGCGGAGGAAGGCGCTATCTTGAACGAGCCGATCGACGGCGCGAAAAGCGCCATTGTTTTGGGCGTGCGCCAGAGCTTTGCCGCGCTGAATTCGAATGTGGTCCAGATCGCGCAGCATGACACGTCGTACGCATACGCACAGGTTGATGCCGTAAGTCATGCGCTCGTGCGCATTCTGGAGGACGGCGGCCACGACGCGGTCGCGGTTCCGAGTTTTTTGCCGATCGACATGAGCGACGAGTTCAAAGGGATGCGCGGAGAAGTGGACCATCGGCGCGCGGCGGTTCTCGCCGGCATCGGCGAGTATGGGCTTAATAATCTTCTGCTAACGGAACAGTTCGGGCCACGCGTGCGGCTCGCGACGGTTCTGACGACCGCCGAGATCAAACCCGCCCACCCGCGTCCCAGGAAGAAAATCTGCACTGAGTGCCGCGCCTGTGTAGAGGCGTGTCCTGTGCACGCGCTGGATGAGCCGGGGAAAACAGATAAGACGGCCTGCGGGAAGGTGGTTTTCGAACACGGCCTGCGCGGGCTGATGCGGTTCGGGCTTCGCTGGGCCGGCTCAAATCAAGCGGAGCAGATGGAACTGCTGAAGAGCTGCTCGCTGCGCGAGTTGTGGCAGAACTTCATGGTTGGCATGTATTACACTTGTTTCAGATGCCAGGCGGCCTGTCCGATCGGGGCCGCTGAAAAGCCAAAGAGAGGGAGGAGCTATGCATCTTGAGTTGACGGATGAGCAGCGGGCAGCCCGGCAAACGGCGCGCGAGTTTGCGGAAAAGGAGATCGTACCGGTCGCCCGCGAGAACGATGAACAGCAGAAGTTCCCCGCCGATATCGTACAGAAGATGGCCGAACTCGGATTTCTCGGGGCGGCGATCCCGGAAGAATACGGCGGCGCAGGCATGGACTTCATTTCTTACGCGCTGATCACGGAGGAGATCGGCCGCGCGTGTTCATCGGTGCGGACCGTTCTGTCGGTCACCAGTTCTCTGTGCGCGCTCACGATTTTGAAGTGGGGAACCGAGGAGCAGAAAAAGAAATATCTTCCGAAAACGTGCGCGGGCGAGATCATCGCGTGCTTCGGATTGACGGAACCCGATGCCGGCAGCGACGCGGCGAATATCTCGACATCCGCGAAAGAGGACGGCAATAGTTGGATTCTGAACGGCAATAAGATGTGGATTTCGAATGGCGGCGTGTCGAAGCTGGCGATTATTTTCGCGCAGACCGACAAGAGCCTCAAGCATAAGGGAATGGCGGCCTTTCTCGTGGACACCGATATAAAAGGGTTTTCCTCGCGGCAGATTCACGGGAAGCTGGGACTGAAGTCGGCCGATACCTCCTCGCTCACGCTCGAGGACGTGAAAGTGAGCAACGACGCGCTTTTGGGCAAGGTCGGAGACGGTTTTAAGATAGCGATGAGCGCGCTCGATAACGGGCGCTACAGCGTGGCCGCCGGCTGTGTCGGCATCTGCCAGGCCTGCATCGACGCGAGCGTCAAATACTCGCAGGAGCGAATGGCGTTCGGCCGCCCGATTGCGGGATTCCAGCTTGTCCAGGAACTGATTGCCGACATGGTCGTGGATACCGAGGCGGCGCGCCTGCTCGTTTTCCAGGCGGGCCACCTGAAGAACAAGGGCGTCCGCAACACGCGCGAGACGGCTCTTGCGAAGCTGTATGCTTCGGAGGCGGCGCTTCGGTGCTCGAACCGTGCGATCCAGGTGTTCGGCGGATACGGCTACTCGAACGAGTATCCGGTCGAGCGCTACATGCGCGACGCGCGCGTGGCCAGCCTGTATGAAGGCACGAGCCAGATACTGAAATTGCTGATCGGACGATATGCGACCGATATCAGCGCGTTTACATGATTGAACGTGGAGTTGACGAACATGAAGATCAAAGTACTCAACAACATCCTTGAAGCGAATGACGTTATCGCGGACGAGATCCGCGGCCGCCTCGCCGAGCATCGGGTGCTCGCGATCAATCTGATGAGTTCGCCCGGAGCGGGCAAGACGACCTTGCTCGAGCGGACCATCGAGAAGCTGCAGCCGAAAAAGATCAGGGTCGGCGTGATCGAGGGCGATATCGAAACCACGCGCGATGCGGATCGCCTCAGGCGCTTCAACATTCCAATCGTGCAGATCAATACCGGCAGCGCGTGTCATCTCGACGCAAATATGACGCTCAACGCGGTCAACAACATCGACTGCTCGAAGATCGACGTGCTCTTCGTCGAGAACGTCGGCAATCTGGTCTGTCCGGCCGAATTCAAGATCGGCGAAGACCACAAGGTGATGCTTCTGAGCGTGACCGAAGGCGACGAAAAGCCGCTGAAGTATCCGCTGATGTTCCGCGAGTCGTCGGCGATGCTGATAAACAAGATCGACCTGCTGCAGTACACGAACTTCAACATGACGGAGGCGAAATCGAACGCGAGCAAGATAAACCCGAAACTCCTGATTTTCCCGCTTTCCTGCACGACCGGGGACGGAATGGGCGCCTGGGTCGAATGGGTGAGCAAGGAGCTGAAGAAGAAGCGGAAAGCAAAGAAGCGATAAGCAGTTGCCGTTGAAATCACGGGAGGCCGAAATGGCTGAATCAGTTTACGATCAACTCATCGACAAGCTCAACCAGTTTCCTGCGGGCGCACCGCGGACGGAGAATTTTGTCGAGCTATTGAAGGAACTATTCACGGAAGACGAAGCGCGGGCGGCGGTAATCATGCCGATCCTGCCGACGCCGCTGCCGGCGATTTGCGAAGATGCCGGTCGCTCCGCGGCCGACCTCAGGCCGCTGTTCGAGTCGATGGCCGACAAAGGGCTGGCGTACCATCGCACGCAGGAGGGGATCGACTACTACAGCCTGCTTCCGCTGATGCCGGGGATCGCTGAGCTGCAGTTCATGAAGGGCGAAGTGAACGAGCGGACGAAAAAACTGGCTGGCATGTTTCACAAGTTGTACGAGACGGGCTGGGCGAAGGATTTGTTCGCGTCCAAGACGCAGATGGCGCGCGTGGTCGTGATCGAGCAGGAAATACCGCGCGGTGTGGAGGTATTCCCCTATGAGTGCGTGTCCAAGTTTATCGACGAGGCCGATTATCTCGCGCTCGCAATCTGTTATTGCCGGCACGAGATGGAGTTGCTCGGAAAATCGTGCGGCCGCTCAAAAGACGTGTGCCTGCAGTTCGGGCCGTTCGCGCGCTACGTCGTCGAGCGCGGTTTCGGGCGCCGGATAACGAAAGAGGAGGCGTACGCGGCCCTTAAGAAATCCGAAGAGGAAGGCCTGGTGCACCTGTCGGACAACAACCAGAAGCGCATCAATTTCATCTGCAACTGCTGCGGTTGCTGCTGCGGGTTGCTTGGCGGCGTGACGCGGCTTAAAAATCCCAAAGCGATCGCCACTTCTCATTTCACGTTAAATATAGACGCCGAGACCTGCGTCGCATGCGGGGCATGCGCCGACAGATGCTATTTTGGCGCTATCACGGTGAACGAGGTCGCCGAGGTCGATCCCGAGAAATGTCTCGGCTGCGGTCTGTGCAACACGGTGTGTCCGACGGAATCGCTCTCGATGAAGAGGCGCGAGGAAATCACCCAGCCGGCGCGCGACCTGCGCGAGATGATCTTCACCATCATGCAGGAAAAAGGGAAGCTGTAATAATCATGCACGAGATGTCGATAGCGCAAAGCATATTGAAGATCGCGCTGAACGCGGCGCAAACGAACGGCGCGAAAAAACTGAAGACGGTTCGCATCCGGGCCGGCGAGCTGCGCGGGATTGTGCCGACCCAGCTTTCGTTCTTCTTCCAATTCATCACGAAAGATACGCCCGCCGAAGGAGCGGTCCTCGAGGTCGAAACCGTTCCGATCAAGGGGAAATGCAAGTCGTGCGAGAATGTCTTCATGGTGCAGAACTACGAATTCGTCTGCGCGCAGTGCCAATCCAAAGACGTTGACGTGATACAGGGAATGGAATTGGCGGTGAAGGAGATCGAGATAGAATAGGGGAAAGACGGGGAAGAAAAGACGCAATCGATCACAAGCGAAAACCCTGCATCGATGTTCGAATGCGACGTCCTGTGCATTGGCGCCGGCGGCGCCGGCCTGGTTGCCGCCGCGACCGCCGCAGGGACGGGCTCGCGAACGATAGTCATCTCGAAAATGCCTTACGGCTGCGGCAACACCCGCATTTCCGGCGGGTTGGTGCTACGGCCAAACATCTCACCGAAAGACTCACTCGATTCCTTGATGCGCGATATCATCGTCGGCGGCGAGTTCTTGAGCGATCAGGCGCTGGTTCATGAATATTGCAAGCGCGCCGGTCTCGCCGCGGAACTGATGGAGCGATTCGGCATCATCTTCTCGCGCAACTCATCGGGTCAACCGGCCCCTCTTCCCACCGCAATGGGCGGCCACAGCCTTCCGCGAACGCTCACCGGCTATTGTGAGGGGATACCGATCGGGACTGCACTCAGGGCTGCGGCGGCAGGAGCGGGCGTCTCGGTACTCGATGAAACCCTCGCCCTCAGCCTGCTGAAAAGAGACGGATCAGTTACGGGCGCAGTGTGTCTTCGGTGGGCGACCGGCGAAATCATTTGCATTTCAGCGAAGCAGACGATCCTCGCGACCGGCGGCTTGTGCCGGTTGTTTTATCCGCACACGAGCAACTCAAGCTCGGTTACGGGCGACGGGTTTGCGCTGGCGCTCGACGCTGGCGCCGAGCTTGTCGATATGGAGCAGCAGCAGTTCATTCCGTTCGCGATCACGCATCCGGAATCGAGTGTGGGCATCGTCTGCGGAGAGCCCGCAATAGCGGGACCGTACGGGAGATTACTGAACGCGCGCGGCGAGGAGATAATCAAGGGAATCCGCACAAAGACGCGGGCCGAGATTTCGGCCGCGATGGCGCTCGCGAGACAACGCGGCGAAGCGACCGGGCACGGCGGGCTCCTGCTCGATCTTTCGCCAAACCTGCGGCGGCCAATCGGAAAGAAGATGTTCGCGTTCATCAAGCGGACGTTTCCTTCGATGATCGATGCGGTGCGGCATGCGTACGGCGAGGAGGCGGCGCGCGGGGAAATCCCGTGGGATGTTTTCCCGACCGCGCATTACCAACTTGGCGGCGTACGGGTGGATACTCGGTGTCGCGTGCGCGGGGTGGCGAATCTTTTTGCGGCCGGCGAGGTGATGGGCGGCCTGTACGGCGCGAACCGCATCGGGTCGACGTCGCTGGCCGAGCTTTTCATCTTCGGCTCTTTGGCGGGCGAGTGCGCCGCGAAGTCGGCTCATGAGACGGAACGCCCGCGGATAGATCTCGATCACGCGCGCGAGGTACAGCAGCGGGCCGGGCGGTGGCGGGATAAAAAGGGTTCGGTGCGCCCCGTCCAGTTGATGCGCGAGCTTGGAGCGGCGATGTGGGAGAACGTCGGGCCGGTGCGAAACGCAAGCGGTCTTGAGGCGGCTCTCAAAAAAATAGAAGAGATACGGCTGCGGAGTGAGGATGTTTCAGTTGCCGCCCGGAGAGACTACAATCCGGAATGGCTGGACGCGCTCGAGTTGGAGAAAATGCTTGTGACAGCCGAGGCGGTCACGCGGAGCGCTTTTGAGCGAACCGAAACACGAGGCGGACACGTCCGGACGGATTTCCCGCGGCGCGATGAGAACCGGCTGAAGAGCGTTGTTGTGAAGAAAAGCGAAGACTCTCTTTCGGTCGAGAGGGAGGACGTCAAACTTGAAAAATATGGTCTTGAAACAAAGGGAGGTCCGAACCCCATCCGCGAGCGCATCCAATTCATCATACTCGGGCTCCTGCCGCGCAAGACACAGGAGAAGATACTCAACGCGCGTCTGAACCTCGGAGACAGCGACTGATGCAGACCGCAAACGTGCACATCGAACGATACGATCCGGAGAGCGGCGCCTGTCGAACCGAAACATATTCGGTCGAACTGAAAGAAAATGACACCGTTCTCCAGGCGCTTCTGCGCATTTACGAAGAGCGTGATTCTACGCTGGCGTTCCGGCATGGCTGCCGGGGCTCGAGGTGCGGGCAATGCGTGCTGCAGGTGGACGGGATGCCGCGGCTGGCGTGCGCAACGCGAGCGCGGGACGGAATGACGCTTTCCCCTTTAAAGAATCTTCCGTCATTGCGCGATCTGATTTTTGATCGCTCTGCTGTCGATCGCCGGATTTCGTCGCAGCGTCTTTACGTCATGCCACCGATTCAGGCGGCGCTCGGGGAGTTGTCTGTCCCGGAAGCATACGGGCGGCTGATCGGCTGTCTCGAATGCTATGGGTGTATGGCGAGCTGTCCCCGCTTCGACTGGAGAGACGAAAGCTTCGGCGGCCCGTACGTCTTTGTGCGGCTCGCGTTGCTGCATCTCGATCCTCGCGACCAGGAAGACAGGCGGGCGCAGGCGCGCGCGCTTGGGGTGGATGAATGCGCCGGCTGCTCGGCGTGCAGGTGCGTCAAGGGGATCGCGATCAGGAGGGATGCGATTGGGATGTTGCTGGGGCAAGAGAGTTAGCGGGGTGTCTTAGAACTGTTAGTGGACGGGCTGGGACATTTGAAGGACGGAGGCCATCTTGGTGTAGATATTCGAAAGGGTAAACGGTTTCATGAAGAATCCTTTTGCACCTTGCTTTGTGGCCTGTTCGATTATTCGGAGTGAGGAGAAAGACGAAATATAGATAACGGGAATCGCTCGCGTGCCCGAATTTTGCTTCAAGTGCTCATGAACATCGAGTCCGTTCATATCGCTGAGCCGGGTATTAATCAGGATAAGGTCCGGCATCTGCTCGATGGCCTGCTGAATTCCCTCGCCTCCGGTCGAAGCCGAGAGGACGACAAAACATCTTTTCCCGCCGAGATAGTTCCTCAGCATTTCCGCGACTGCGGAATCGTCGTCGATGACAAGTATTTTGGTTTTTGTCGGCTTGGAAGGATGCGAGACACGCTTGGTCTTCTTTGAGCTTGCTTTCATGAAATCTCCGACCGCCATCAGAGGAAAGAGCGCCGATGCAGTGATATAATATCACCAAATCTTGGTTTGTCAACAAAAAAATTTAGCTGGTAAAAAAAATTTTTTTAGGCGGGCATTTGGCACAGCGTATGCTATTTTTTCTCTTCGAATACGATCGAGGTAAACACGAACAGGCGGGCTCCATTCAAGTAGGAATCTGGCCAGAGTCCGGCCTTCTGGACGCAGAGGTTCCGCAAGAATTCTTCTTTGGTCCATCCCGTCTCTGTTGCCACTTGCGGTAAAAACACTCCCTGACGCAATCCCTTCGCCACGACCACTCCGTGTTTGCCCAGAATGATTTCCTCGGGGCCGGCGACGGGCGCAAGCGGAGTATTGACTGAGATCTCGATATGGATGCTGTCGAGTTCATCGGGACGAACGGGAGGAAAGCGAGGATCCTGCGAGGCGGCGGCGACCGCCATTTGAGCGACCGTTTGGTACAGGGGCAAAGTGGCCTGCATCTGGCCGATGCAGCCGCGAAGTGAACCGTTCTTGGTAAGGGTTACGAAGGCCGCTCCTTTCTCCTGCAATCGTTCACTTGAAGGAACTTCAAGGGAATATTGTTTTTTCTCGCGGACATATGTCTCAACGGAGTTTCTTGCGATCCGCAGAAGGATGTTCTTTTCGTCCTCGGTGAGATATTCATCATGGGAAACTTGATCGGCTGTTTCCGGGGCGGCGGCCGGCGGCGCATCGTGTTTTTTCACAAAGACAAGAGCTGCGTATCCGACGACGGCGTCTTTTCGTCCCGCAGTATCGCCCGAGTTGGCGTATTTCAGGAGAACGGGAACCGCATTCTGACTCTCGGCAAAAGAAAGTGCAGCCACGACGGGCGCTCTTCCGCACATTCGGTCGTAGTGTTCACTGAGAAATGCAGCCGCCCGTCTCGGATTTCCTTCGAGCATGACATCGATGGTTTCTTTATCAAGCGCGTTAGCGGTTTCGTACGGATTGTAGTGAGAGAGATCGGTAGTGGCTATAACCAGGATCCGATGTGATTTGGCGGCCTTTTCGAGTCCATCGACGACGGCTTGGATATTCGCACCGCTTTGCTGACCGAAAATAACCGGAACAATCGGAGCATCTGGCAGGAGCACCTGCAGAAAGGGAAGCTGGACTTCCGCCGAATGCTCTCCAATGAAAAGCTGTTTCGCAAAAGAGAAGAGCGGGCTTGACTTGATGAATTCCGCCGCGCTTGTCTCGTGGACCTGAGCGTGGCCGAGCGGAGTTTCCATCGCGCCGCGGGGGAGAACCGAGATATGTGGATATGAAATCCTGTGGCTGAACGCGAGGATAAAGATGGCCTCCGGTTTCTCAGATTTTTGCCGCTCCAGCCGGGCCGCGATTGCCTTGTAAGCGTATGCCGCGACCGGCGCTGAATATGCGTATCCGGCATGAGGCACGATGGCGGCGACGATCTCTCCCTCCATCTCCGGAATTTCCGCGGATTCGACACATGAAGCGATATCCGCCTTCAGCCGGGCCGCATCCGCGGGATAGAAGGCTCCCGCCACTGAAGGAGGAATGATTGAGGATGCCTCTCGCGGTATTTTTTCGAGCGCTTGCGGCAGCGGCGCATTTTCGGCGCGGGGCTGGTTTTCCCCGCAGCAAAAAGCAAAAAGCAGTATCGCTGTCCAAAGGATGACGATGTAATATTTCCGCATACTAGGACTCCTTCGGCAATGTCCTCAGTTCCTCGATAATCCGCTGCACATGAGATGCCTGCCAATAGATGCGGGCGCAACGATCACAGCGAGAAAACGTTTTCTGTGTCTGATACACGTACGGTGGAACCACCGGCCGCAATGATTCCCTGTTTTCAAGGCGGAGCGGATAATTGCAGACCGGACAAATAGTGAGAGCCGATTCGACCGAGAGATGCGCCTCGACATACACTTGCTGCAACTGCTCGCGCCAATGGTCGCTTCTGACGAAGATATAATTACGACACCGCTTGCGGCGAATCAGCAGCGTGTCGCGCGTCAGGATAATGCGCTCTTCTTGTATTGCCAGATCGAGGACGACTGCGTCGTCGACATTCTTTGCATATGCCGTATCATAACCCAGCAGCCTCAGCCATTTCGCAAGGCGGCCCAGCATCTCATCGGCAAGGAAAGCCGGTCGTGTCGAAGGTGCGCGGGAAAGATCTTTCAAAGGAAAAAACCTGTGAGGGATAGGAGGTAGACTTCGCCTACGATTCCACTTTGCCGTCCCTGCCGCTGACCCTCAAATGTTCCGCATACTTGTATATCAACTCGCGCTGGCTGCCTGTCTCGATCGAGCAGGGCCTGATCGAGCGGACATGGTGGATCGCTTCTTCCGGTAATTTTCCCTTTTTCACGAAGTAACATGCAAGGAACGTCCCCGTTCTTCCACATCCGGCCCCGCAAAAGATGACGACCGGTTTCCCTTCGAGATCGATCTTTCTCTCTACGAATTCCATCGCTTGCTCCACCTGTTTGAGCGTGGGAGCCGTGAAATCGGCAACTGGAATGTGCAAAAAATCGAAGCCGCGTTGAAGCACCGTCTGCTCATCCACTTCCGCTTCCGACAGCGAAAGCAGCGCCTTGATTCCCTGCATCTGAAGGAAAATCAAATCCTGCTCCAGCGAGCCGGTCGTTCCCGGCCTTGCCATCCCCGCTAAAAGCCCGGGCACCACGAAGCTGAAGTTTAAAAGTGTTCGTCTGTATTCCATCGTTCAGAGATCCAGCAAGCTTCTTATCCCTCAACAGAAAAACTTACGTAATCGATGCAGGCGGCCCGAATTTTTTCAGCATTATACCACACTATGGCAAAAGCATCTAACTTCCCTATATTGACGCCACGTTTTGCACATGCTACAATTTTTGGTGCATGGAGGAATCTGATGGGAGTTCGATTTCCGCTTGACCCGGGCCGTCCTGATTTAAACGAAATTCAAGAAGCGGCTGCGGTTAAAAAAAACGTCCCGGAACAAAGTTCCGCCAGGAAGATGCCGGTTGATATCCGGGATCAGGGTGTAAGAAGAAGCGCCGGTCAGATGCTGAAAAAGTTTGAAGTGTTGCCCGCCGCCACAGCCGAAAACGAGTCTCAAGCGCCATCCAACGTTGCCGGCGATACCGACCACCTGATTGACATTATCGGTTAAGTAAATCCTTCATTATTAATCAGTTACATACGAATCTCACACCCAGTCTCGGCCAGCCCTGATTGTCTCATGCTGTGGTCATGGAAACTTCGACTTCATGATCAACCTGCCTCTTGAAATGCGCGAAGATAAGGAATAAATTTTGAAATTTTTGTCATTTTGTATTGACAAGACAGGGGGAGCGTGGTAAAATTTGTGTTAGAAACCGACTGGTCGGTTTTTAAGAGAATGATGATGACTACAACCTTAGAAAAAGGGAAGCACACTCGCGAACGGATCGTGGAAGTTGCGGCTGAACTGTTCAGAAAGAACGGCTTCCACAGCACTTCGTTGACTCAGATACTGACCGCCTCGGGCATTACCAAAGGCGGATTCTACTTCCATTTCAAGAGCAAGGAAGAACTTGGCGATGCAGTTATTGAATATATGAAGGATTTTTGGGTAAAAAACGTGCTGAATGAGGTTGCCAGGGAAAAAGGGGCCCTCGCCAAGATTGAACGGATGTTTGATATCATGATCAAGACGCACGAGGGCAATGTTTTCCATGGGTGCGCCCTGCTGGCGGTCCTGACGGCGGAAATGATGGAGGTCGAGCAGCATTTTTCCGAACGCCTTCGGAAGATCTACATGAATTGGAAGCAGAGCATTGTCCAGATCCTCGAGCAGGGAAAGCAAGAGGGTTTGTTCAAGGAATGGGTGAATCCGGATTCTTTGGCTCTTTTGATCATCGGTGCGCTTCAGGGGACGACGATGATGGCGCATCTGGACCCGGACCGCCTCGAGCTATCGTGGCTGTTCAAGAATTTGCGGTTGCTGGTGCTTGAAGGAGTGGCCTCTTAAAAATTTGATAATGACATACCGACTGGTCGGTTTAGAGGCAACCGCTTGAACAGGAAGCTTGAAGAGGTAAGGCAATGGCAAAAGAGACAAAAGCAGACGAAAAAGCGCTGCGACCGATAAAGCTGGATACTGATCAACTTAAGGAATTGGACCGGCTGATCGACAGTTTAAAAAAGGAAATCGTGTTCCCGGCGAAAAAGAGCTCGAAAAGCGGCTCTGATGAGGCGAAGACACTTGGCGGAGCAGCTTCATCGAAGTTCTTTCTTGGACGGCCAAAACTTTAGGTGTTTCGCCGCTTGCATCGCTTGAAGCGAGAGGCGGGTTAATATAGATGACTCCTAGAACGCCTAATGAGGGAGGAAAGAAAGTTCAAGACCCCAAGGTTCCCCAGATGAGCCCATATGACGTGCGGGTATGAGCACGATGTAAAGCCCGTCGTGCGGCCACGAACCAGATAAAAGAGAGGGCATTGCCGGCAAGTCCCCCCCACCGGCAATGCCCTACCCGCATCCCCCGGAAAATTCTCTCCTTGTTATTGAATGTTCAGCTTGACGAATCTCTATCGCGCACACCCGCGTTTGGTTCAAATCTGCGGATCACAACGTGCCAAGGAAAACGGGACGATCATGCGGGTATTCTGAGGGCTTTACCTGGTTAGGAATCTGAGGTTTGCGATATCCTCACCTTGCTCGGTTCCGACAATGAGTTTTCGGACTGACGGGAGTATCTCGGCGAGGGTGTCTAGGCGCAGGCGGCGGGTAGTGAGCTCCTTGTCTTTGTTAAACTCACTTGCCAGCAGTTCAAATCTTTGTGCCTCGCCCCGGGCATGTGCTATCTTTTTGGTTTTATAGGCTTGGGCCTCATTCAGGATTCGTGCGGCTTCGGCTTTGCCTTCCGGTATTATCTGATTTCGATAGGCCTGGGCGTCATGGACCATTGCCCGCAGTTCTTCTCGGGCATTTATGACATCTTTAAAAGCTTGGGCGACGCTGGCGGGGGGCCGCGCGTTCTTTATTTCTGCTGAGAAAACAGTTATGCCGGTATTCAAATCGGACAACTGTTTCTGGACGTCTGCAAGGATGTCCTTCTGGAGCACGACCCTTCCTGCCGTGAGCGCAGAATCGACATCCGCATAGCTGAGTCTTTTCAGGATTGCGGACTGGATGCAACGAAGAGCCACGCCTTCGGCATCTTTGAAGCGGGTCAAGTAGGCCTTCGGATCATCAATGCGGTATTGGGCGATTATTTTCATGTGAATGATGTTCTTGTCGCCCGTAATGCAGTAGGGGACAACGAACGATCCCAGCCGATTTCCGTCCAAGGCCCCGAAATCGCGCTCATACCGGTTCACTTCCTCGGGGTCGGCTCCGAATCCGGCCTGGAACCGGCGGATTTCTTTGGTAGAGACCTTTATCACTTTGTCCACCGGCCATGGGATGCGGTAATGCAGGCCGGAAGAAACCCGGCGATTAACGACGCGGCCGAATTTCTTGAGGATACCTGTCTCGTTTACACCGACGATGTAGATTCCGCTGAGGGGGTAACAAATGACGGCGAGAATGAAAATCCAGAAGAGCAGACGCCGGCTGATTCTCCTGAGGATCAGCAGCTCCGAAGAGAATTCCGATCTGTTATCTGCCCATTTCACTGTGCTGCACCAGTTTCTTTCATTCCGGCAGTCAGGGTTCCGTCCAGGTATTTCAGGAGGTCTGAGTCGGCCGACATGACGATGATGGTTTCTTTGTTAAGGATTTTTTTGTATACCTCCAGAGTTCTCATCAGTTCGAAGAAGTCGGGAGCCTGTGAATATGCTTTTGCATAGATTTCGGCGGCCTTTGCGTCTCCCTCACCCCGAATTATCTGAGCTTCGCTATAGGCCTTGGCAATGATGTCGCTTTTTTCTCTGTCAGCCTCCGACTTGATCTTATCCGCCTCCTCATGTCCGAGAGCGCGATACTCGTTTGCGATGGCTGAGCGCTCGGCCTCCATTCTCTTGTAAACGCTCTGGGCATTATCCTCCGGCAGAGCGAGTCTGGAAACGCCGACGCGGCTGACGTGAATGCCATATCCCGCCTTGGTTTTTGCGTTTATCTCCGAGGCGATGGTCTTTTCCATTTCTGAAATCTTCACCTCGTCCGGGTTGATTGAAATGAGATTGGACATTTCGTAATCACCGAGCTTTGCTCCCATTGAAGCGGTTACCAGGTCATCCAGCCTCTGATTCGCGCTCTCGAACGTCCTCATGGCGCGGAAAAACTCGAGTGGGTCATCGACATGCCAACAGACAAACGCCTGAAGGACGACATTTTTCTTATCGCTGGTGAGGTATTCTATCAGGGGTGTTTCATAAAGCTGCATACGGCGATCGACCCGATTAACGGATTGCCAGGGCAGCTTCCGGTGCAGGCCGGCCTGTCGGATCGTTCTGATCGGATTCCCGAACTGCGTCATTACCACGTATTCCGATTCGTCCGCTGTAAAGAAGAAGGAAGTGGCGGCGATCAGGATGCCAACAATAATTGATACAAAGGCGATTATGCTCTTCATTTTTTTGCTCCCGCTCTTTCCTGATGAAACCGTGTAATGGCATCAATCAAATCTTCTTCTCCATTGATTTCGAATTTCTTCTGGACGTTCATCTGCTTGGGCTGTGCTTCCATTCCTGTTTGAGTGCTGAGAGGGGGTATTTGGGCGAACGGAGGCACTGAGAACCACAAGTCGGGATTTTCACCGGTCCCATTCCGGCTGACGACATACTTGGGCGTGCCGGAAAGAGCCTCCTCGATGGTCTCGAGCACCATCCGCAGTTTGGTAACGTCTTGTCGGTTCCGATACACCTCTTGTTGCAGCAAGAAGAAGCGCGCTTTGCCTTGGCTCTGCGCTATCTGGGCAATGCGGTAGGCCTCGGCATCGTTGAGTGTTGTTGTGGCGGCAGCTCGGACACGCGGTAACAGGTCCATGCGGTAACCATGGGCTTCTTCTATGTATGTCTCATAATCCTCCTGCGCGCTCACCACGTCTTCGAAAGCCGATGCCACCTGAGTCGGAGGATGCAGATCTCGGAAACAGACGTTCTGTACCAGAAGGCCGAGACCCAGATCATCAACCCGCCGCTGCATTTCAGCGAGAATGGTATCCTCCAACGCGTCTCGGTCTGCGGTAATCGAGGAAAAGAAAGGCCTTATTCCAAGGGTTTCTCGGAGGACGTTATAGCCAATCTTTTTGATGGCGCTGTCCGGTTCGGCGCTGTTGAACAGATAATTGTAGAGATTCTGCACTCGGTAATGCACATTCATCGCCACATCGAGAAAAGGCCCCTCTCCCGTGATTAACGAATATTCACGGAGATAATGCTTGTTGGTCCACAATATCAGGAATTGTTCATCGCCGGTCTTATATCCGATCGTCAAGCGTCTGATGCTTTTTACGTCGGCCATCTTCACGCGCTCGACGGGCCATGGCCAATGATAATGGAGTCCCGGGCCGACCGGCGAGTCTGTATGCAGCGGTTTTCCGAACCGCTCTATGATCGCCTCTTCTCCCGGCCCCAGGACGTAAATTCCGGACGCGGCGTAGGCACACGATACAATCAGGAACAACAGAACAATCAACACGGACGCGACTCGCTTCTTTACCGTTTCATTTGTACCTTTCAGGCCTGGAAACCGGCTCACTCTTTCCCACAGAGATTCGTCAATTCTCGAATAAGCGCGATAGACGAGGAGGAAAAGGATATCTTCATAGATGACGTCGCGTGATAAAGCCTGTAATCCGGACGTAGCGGCGTACGAACGCAAGGCTTTGGCCAGGATAAAGAGGGCGCTCGTGAGGATGTACAGGGCGATTATGCCCGCCGCGATTCTGTCAAATCCCAATCCAACCTTGTCTGCAATCAGGGAAATCACGACAAGAACCGAAGCCAGCATGTCGGTTTGCGCATGCCGTCCATCAGCAATCAATGCGTTTGACCGGGTGTCTTCACCCACTGAGCTTTCGAAGCGGTAAAGCAGATAGGAGCACAGCGCAAGAAAACCGAGTATCGCCGCCGCGCTCAGCGGATAGCGAACTGATGCAGTTCCGGACTGGCTGACCCTGCCAAAAATGTTGACGGCGGCCAGGATGAGCAGACCCCCTATTATCATTGCCGCTTTATTTCCCCATGTACCCGGGGTGAAGATCTTAGGCTTGTTCCTGGCCGGAGGCTGCTTGCCTTTCGTCCCTTCTTGCGCCTCCAGGAAGTTTGAGTGATCTAACCGGTCAGCTCTAACAGCCAGCAGGACCATGACAGACGACAGGATGTCGGCCATGGAATGATATGACTCGGCCAGAAGTGCGATACTGGCGGTAACAGAGGCGAGAACAAATTTGATCAGTGTAAGCGCAAGGTTAACGGCTATGGAAACTATCGCCGCTTTTTCCTGCTTTGTCATGGGTTCCTCTAAGGAAGTGCCCGACGGTCTCATTGGATTGGCTGAGACCGGCGTCGGATTTATATTTCAATGAGAGAAAAACGACTGATACCGCCCGGTCAAATTCAGGCGGACGGCGGGGCGCGAGGCTCTGACGGAGGGACGGCAAAGAATCCACCGCCGGCGAAGCAGATCGGAGGCGATGTCGCTGCCACGGGGACAAAGACACATAGATTGGCGGCAACGGGGATATCCACTGACAATTGGCTGTACTTGCAATATGGACACAGTTCTTCTGCGTGGTCGGAATGGCATAAGGCGAGATGAAAACTTCCCAGGAAGGATGCTGACAGAAACGCTACCAATAAAACCAATGCGATTGTATTTGCCAACGCGCTGCGGGCAACAAACACTCTCTTGCTTGTGTCGAGCATAAAGCTCCTCATTTGCTGACCGTTTGTTCCTGTCAAAACACAATTATAGCAGAGAGCGGCGTCTTTCTCAAAAAACACCCGTGCCGTTCAGCGATTCCGCAACCCGACATTCGGAAGTGAGTGAAAGGGCACAAAGACAGGGTTTTTATGGTGAAAGAGGAATAGAGCAATGTCGCAGAGGGTATT
>QZKU01000104.1 GCA_003598085.1 Candidatus Abyssobacteria bacterium SURF_5 | reverse complement strand
AGAGCTGATCGAGACCGTCTGCACGCAGTTTCATTCATGGCGCAAACCTAACCAGACCCTTAGGAAATTATGCGCAATTATTTAGGACGCTATATTTAGATGCGTAAGCCCTACCAAGCCTGCTCCTTTCATTGCATTCTGCGATCGGATATGATAGGATCGAATCATCCGCTGTCCCTGCAGGACCGCATTAAATTTCCTGTTGCGAACTCCTATGACGTCAAGCGAGGAGAAGGTATGTCCGTTCTTATTGTAGGATCCGTCGCTTTGGATACGGTTATTACGCCGTTCGGAGAGAATAACGAAGCTCTTGGCGGCTCGGCCGTTTACTTTGCTCTCGCGGCGAGATATTTCAATCAGCCACGCCTTGTCGCCGTTGTCGGAAATGACTTTCCTGCGGAGCATATGGAGCTTCTTACCGCCTGTTCCCTCGACCTGCGGGGACTCGAAGTACAGCAAGGAAAAACATTCCGATGGACCGGTAAATACGGCTACGATCTCAACCAGCGCGACACACTGGCCACGCACCTCAATGTCTTTGAGAATTTTCATCCGCGCCTACCCAGCGCATACAAGAATTCGCAGTTCGTCTTTCTGGGAAACATACACCCGAGCCTCCAACTCGAGGTGCTCGATCAAATTTCAGACCCGGTTTTCATCGCGTGTGATACGATGAACCTGTGGATCGAGAACGAGCGCGACACGCTGTGCAGGCTCATCAAGCGCGTCGACGCCATCGTTCTGAATGATTCTGAGGCCCGTGAACTCGCACAGGAGCCGAATCTGGCAAAGGCGGCGCGACAGATCCACGAGATGGGCTGCCGCCGGGTCATCATCAAAAAAGGAGAGCACGGCTGCCTCTTTTTCACGCCTCACAGCCATTTCTCCGCTCCAGCCTACCCGCTCGAGTCGGTCAACGACCCGACGGGAGCGGGCGATTCCTTTGCCGGCGGGTTTATGGGTTACCTCTCGCAGAGTGGGGATATAGATGATTTTACCATCCGGCGCGCAATTGTCTATGGGAGCGTCCTGGCCTCCTTTACGGTAGAACTTTTCGGAGTGGACCGCCTGATTGATCTCTCCACAGAACAGATTCACTCACGCTATCAAGAGTTCCTTGAAATCACGCGCTTCAGCCCTTGATGACTTCAGCACGGCGTTCTTCCCGCCCCTTCTTGCAATTTTTCGATCAACCGCTTATAATACTTTTATCGATGCGGGAATAACTCAGCTGGTAGAGTGTCAGCTTCCCAAGCTGAAAGTCGCGGGTTCGAATCCCGTTTCCCGCTCCTCAAGAAGAAGGGGAGTACCGATTCATGCCTATCTATGAATTTGAATGTCAGAAATGCCACCACTCTTTTGAAGCGCTTCTGCAGAGCTCCAGTTCAACGTTTCCCCGGTGCGAAAAGTGCCAGAGCAAACGAGTGAAGAAGTGCGTCTCCAGGTTCGGCTTCTCCGTCGGGGGAAAGACCGTCACTTCCACGGGTTCCTCCGGTTGCGGATCATGCACCTCCTCGAGTTGCTCAAGCTGCCATTAAAGGCTCAACCATTCCTTTCCGTTTCCCGCCCTTCGTTTGCCCTGATCTCCGGCTAACTTTTCTTCCTTTTCTTCATGTATCATCATGAGACGCCGCCACTTTCGCATTTCCATGGACAAAAAAAGATCGCCCCGAGCGTCGGATGTGCCGGGAGATACTTTGTAAGGTACGCTCATAGTTATTCTTAGAGCATCCGGGTTCATCTTTTAGTTCAGGTGTATTTCGTGATGCCTTTCGCGATGGATTCTCGCCTTTGGCGATGAAACTGGGGAAATGCTGAAAGCTTTGGCGCTTGGAGCACTTGCTGTGAATTGACCGGGCCGCGCTCTAGTAGACATAAGATATATTATCAGACATTCCGGAATGCGTGTTTCTGGCAACGCCGCCATAGACACCGAGGCGACCGCACAGCCGAAAAGTCGGAGTTAATCGACTGGCGTCGCGCTTGAAGGCTGCGGCCAAAGGGTTCTTCCGAGATGCTGGTGCTAAAGTTCAGGGTAAAGCATGTTGCGGTGGAGGCGTTCGATCAGGTAAGCAGGTCGACGAGCAGCCGATGCAGGACGCGAGGCAGGCCCTCAAAGGATGGCGCTTCGTAGAGTCGCCCTTTTCCGGCTGAAGCCATCGATGCGCAGAATTCGGGATCTACGTTGAAGTCCCCGAGCGCGACCACATGCAGGCGCGGAAAGCGTGCCGCGGCTATAAGCGGATCTTCGCCGAGGGTATACTTGCCATCCGAGAGCAGGACTCCGAGGCGATCCGGGCGGCGCCCAAGTTTGAGTTGCTTGAGTCCCTCATCGAGGCCAGCCCGAATATTCGTATAGCCGGCGGCGGGAACCTCGAGGAGCTTTATTATTAACTTCTCAACTGCCAGCGACTTGCGAATGGTTTTGATAATCCGCGCGCTGGATTCGAAAGAGACGACGGAAAAATCTTCGGATGGCAGTTTGAGAGCTACGACGGCGGCGGCGACCGCAAGAAGCGCCAGTTTTGTTCCGGACATGGACAAAGAGGTGTCGAGGATAAGGGCGCAATCGAACCTTTTCTGTTCTTTATATTCGACGCAGAGGTCACTTGGCTCGGGGAACGGCTTTCCGAGAACCTGCTCGACGGTTTTGTCAAGGTCCAATTCGCAGTAGGGCTTTTCCTGAGAGGAGGCAAATGCCCTCTTCGTCTCCTTTTTGGATGAACCGATAGCGGCTCGGGCGCGTGCAAGGACTGCGCGAACGGCTGAAGCACGGACGAAATTCAGTTTTTGCAAGTCGTGACGGAGCCGTGGATATATTTCATGGTACTGTGTTGCTATTCTCCACGCAAAATCATCATCCCCTGCTTCACCGAATTCAGAAATAAATTCGAGATCTCGTGGATTGAAGGGTGCATTCGGCGGGTCGAGTTTGAGGAGGTTGCCCGATTTACTTCGTCTATTTGAGAAGAGATCCGATTTCAGGTCTTTTTTTTTACATTTTCGACCAGAGCATCAATCAGATCACGCACGTCTTCATGGATATCGTCGGCTAGCTCGATTCGAGTTGGCAAAGCGATTCGAGCCGCTTTCTTGAGAGCATCCGGAGTATTGAATTGGCCGGCCAATTCAACCATACTGATCGCCGCTCTTACGCTTGCGCCGCGCCTGATCTTGGGAGACTCGCGTGTTGCGCGAACGATGCTAACAGCTTCGTGGATCAAATAGTCAATTGTACGGGCGCCGTCGGAAAGGTTGAGGCGGACGATTTCAATTTCTTCATCGGCGGGCTGATAATCGAGCACGATCAGCTCGAATCGGTCGCGGAGCGCCTCGCTCAGGTGACTCGTGGCGATAAACTCGCGTGGATTTTGGGTGGCTATAACGGTGAACTGTTTTTTTGCCCGGATATCTCCGTACTTGGGAATCGCGAGGTATCGTTCGTCCAGGCTTGGCAACAGGACGTTTTGCACTGCTTCAGGCATTCTATTCAGTTCGTTTATGAAGAGAATACCGGATTCAAGCATTGCCTGGGTCAACGGTCCGGGAATGAAGGCCTCGTGGTTGTAACCCTTGGCGAGCACGATTGGGGGATCAAACCATCCCGTAAGCTTTTGTTCAGAATATCGCTCGTCGCCATCAACCCGGAAGAAAGGTCTGCCCAGGTGGCGAGCCGCCGCCAGAGCCAACACAGTCTTCCCCACTCCCACGGGGCCTTCGATCAGGAGATTCTTATTCAGGTGAATGCAGGCAATTGCCGCCGCCAGTTCGTCAGTGCGGCCGATGATTCTGTACGTGTTTTGAATTTCGTTTCTTTCCAAAGCGGCCGTTCCTATTCCGCTCTTGCTTTGTTTCTTTTGAATAAGATGGGTTCGGGCAAGCGAAGGTTCAGACCGGTGATATCCCCGTACTTCCGCCGCAACTCATCATGGCTGTAAAGGAGAAAGTTGGTCAACCACTTGCGGCGAGTGGTGCGAATATAATTTTGCGACAACGTCTGAACTGTCTGATCGTATTCTTTCTCGGAGCGCGTATGTTGATAGAATTTGCCGGGGAACCGGCGAATATCGCCGTTAAACATGGGATTGATGTGGTACAATTCGTGAAAAACGATGGTCAACTTTTCTTTGAAGTCAAGGTTCTGGAAACGAGGAAGGCAGAAATAGATTACATAAAGAATATCTTCGCCCTCGTATTTGAGCGGGGGCATCTTGCAGTACCAGTCGCCGCTGGCACGAATGACCCGGCGGCCGCCCTGAAATTTGAGTGGAACGAGTTTCGCCTGCAATCCATACTTCTTATTATTCCTCGAGTGTGATATTGCGACTAATAATTTCTTGCTGTCAATGTGACGAAGCTCTCGACAACTGCGCGAAATGTCCTTGATCAACTGCTTCATATGGAAAGAGAAATTATACATTTCCACTGCCTCTCCATAGGGTGAACTTAGCCCCAAATCACTAATCAGTCAGTACAATAAGAGTGTCCTGAGACGGGATAAAGACTGCAGTTCCATCGGGGACTAATAAAGCTCATCTTTGAATCTGATAAACTATACACAAATGGGAGAGTAGTGTCAATCGAAAAAGTGGCTGCCATTTAACTCTTTGCAATAAAAGGGATTACGCTGCTTTTAGGGGGCAAAAAAAGCCGGACGCGCTCCTGAGAATTCGGAGACGCGTCCGGATGGAAAGGATACAGTGTTATTCCGTCTGCCCGTTATCCGGCAGGAATTTTCTTTTGAGGGACTGGATATTTCTTGCGAGGTCAGGCAGTTCCAACAGGAATGACTGGACCGACTTTTCCACCTCGAGCGGCCTTGCCGGAGCACCCATCACGCTCTCGCCATCGCCCACTTTCTTGGTGATGCCTGAGAATGGATGCACGGTAACTCTGCGGCCGATTTCGATATGATTGATGATGCCGGCTTGCTCGCCGACATAAGTTTCGGAGCCGATGGTAGTGCTTCCCGCGATGCCGACTCTCGGCCTCACGATTGTCTCTTCGCCGATATCGACGTTATGGCCTATTTGCACGAGGTTGTGGATCTGGGCCGAGCGTCTCACCCTTGTTGCGCCAACGGTGGCCCGATCTATTGTAACATTGGATCCGATCCAAACGTCGTCCTCTATTACTACGGTCCCCAACTGTGGGATCTTATAATTTTTTCCGCCGCTGTTGGTAAACCCGAATCCGTCGCTGCCAATAACGGTGCCGCTGTTGATCACGACATTTTGTCCGATTTCGACTTTTTCCCGGATCGAAACGTGCGGGTGAATTACGGTTCCGGACCCGATTTTTACCAGTTGTCCTATGGATACATGAGGTCCTATTTCTACTTCGTCTCCAATTTCCGTTCCATTATCGATGACTACAAAAGGTCCGACAACTACATCTTTTCCAAGAACTACATCCTTTCCAATCACAGCTGTATAATGAATAAACCCTCTTGGAGCAAGTATTTGCAAGCCATTCTGAGGTTTCTCGCTTACCACAGGCGCCCAAAGGGATCTTAACATCTTACCTCCTCAATTATCTCCTTTAAACCGAATATTCACAAATCGATACACTCTAAATTAGAGAACAGATAAAAGCAATAACTATACCATCTTTGAAAAAGGGGGGAATGAACTTGATGAAATACAGCAAACCTTGTATCCATCGTGACTTACAACGTTTATTTCTCTGTATGGCTATACGGCTCTTGGTTGCCATTCCGACCATTTTCGGCCGCTTGAACTTCTCATTTTTGATGAAAAACTACGATAAAACTATTTGTTGCAAAGGCTTATGAAAAATGGGCCAAAAAGACCGGCACAATGTAATCAAACCCCATCAAGGTCATCTTTGTAATTGGCGAGACCGTACTTCTCTACCTTGTACCTCATGATCTTCCTTGTAACTCCAAGCAACTCTGCTGCTTTCGTTTTGTTTCCATTCGTTTTTTCCAGCGCCTCTTGTATAAGCCTCTTTTCCATTTCCTCAACGGTTTCAATGAGAGAGATCCCGGCATCAGGAAGCTTCAATTGCCCCAAGAGGTTTTTTGGAGAATCTATTTGCTCGCGCTGGCGCCTTATTTGAGCCGGGAAATTTTCAGGTCCAAGCACATCTGATTTTCCAAGGACCATGGCGCGTTCGATCAGATTTTCCATTTCCCGAACGTTGCCGGGCCAGTCGTACTCGAGGAACAGTTTGTATGCCTCTTCGGAAAGGCCTTTGACAGACTTCCCGAGTTCACGATTCAGGTTATTTATGCAGTAAGCGAGCAAAAGATGAATATCTTCTTTTCGTTCCCTAAGCGGTGGCAGACGTATTTCGACTACATTGAGCCGGTAGTACAGGTCCTCTCGAAAAGTCTTTTCTTCCAGCAGCCGTTCGAGATTTTTGTTCGTGGCGCCAATAATCCGCACATCCACCTTGATCGTTTTGGCGCCGCCGACGGGTTCAAATTCCTTTTCTTGCAGCACGCGCAGCAGTTTGCCCTGCAGAGGAATTGACATGAGGGCGAGTTCATCGAGAAAAAGGGTACCGCCATCGGCCAATTCGAATCGTCCTTGTCTGTCGCTGTGAGCGCCGGTGAAGGCGCCTTTGACATGGCCGAATAGTTCGCTTTCGAGCAGATGTTCCGAAAGAGCGGCGCAGTTGACAACGACAAAAGCTTTTTGGCGGCGGTTGCTTTTAGAATGGATGGCGCGAGCAACAAGTTCCTTGCCGGTGCCGCTCTCCCCGGTCACAAGGACGGTGGTATTCGTTGGGGCGACCTGGTCGATCAGCTTGAAAACCTGCCGCATCACCTGCGATTCACCGACAAAATTGCTGAGATCGAATCTCGAATCGAGTTGAGCTCTCAATTGAAGGTTCTCTTTGATCAGCGAGGTTTTCTCTATGGCCCGGCCCACCAGGATACGAAGTTCCTCCATATCGAGGGGCTTTGTCACGTAGCTTTCGGCGCCGAGTTTCATCGCTTCGACGGCCGTCTTGACTTCCCCGTACGCAGTCATGAGGATAACCGGGAGTTCCGGCGATTTTAGTTTGATACGGCGCAGCAGCTCCATTCCATTCATTCGGGGCATTCGCATGTCGCAAATAACCAGATCCGGGCGCGAGGAATCCAGTTCCTGCAGTGCCTCTTCCCCATTCTCGGCCTGATCCACCACATATCCGGAATCCTCGAAAAACAGTTGGAGGACTCGTCTCATCTTCACTTCATCATCGACAACAAGCAATTTAGGCGGCATAGCAGACTTATCATCCTCTTTCTTCGTTCGAAGCCACTGGCAAGGAGATTATAAAAGTTGTGCCCGCGCCGGGTTTGCTCGTAACCTTTATGCGTCCGTTGTGGTTCTCGATAATTTTGTGTACCAACGACAAACCGAGGCCGGCCCCTTCATCTTTGGTAGAGAAAAACGGGTCGAAAATCCGCGGCAACAATTCGGTCTGAATGCCCGTTCCCGTATCGGAGATCACGACATCCACCATTTTCTTCGGTTCCTGAACGGAGGAGGAAGGAAAGGCCGGCGAATAATCGTTTGATTCGGGAGTTCGCTCGGGAAATAAAGGTGGTTGTGGCGAAGGCCTGGTTTCCACGGATATTGTTCCCTTGCCGTTCATTGCCTGGAAAGCGTTCATAAACAGATTCAAGAAAACCTGGCGGCACTGTTCCGGGTCGGCCAGCACTTTGGGCAGGCCTTCAGCCAGTTTTCTCTCAATCCGAACTTGATCCGGTCGCGAATCAGATTTGAGAAATGCCAGCGTATGCTCAAGAACGGTATTAATATCCACCGGCTCGAGATCGGGCTCCAGCGGTCGCGCAAAAAGCAGAAAATCAGTTACCACCTTATTGAGTCGAGCGACCTCTTCGACGATGAAATCCGTGAGTTCCCGCCGCTTGGCGTCATCCTGGATGCGGTCTCGAAGCATTTCTGCGGAGTTCTTGATGATCCCGAGCGGATTACGGATTTCATGTGCGACGCCTGCCGACAGCTCACCCAGCGCCGCAAGTCGATTTCTCCTCTGCATTTCGTGCTCGAGCTCACGGAGCTGGTGCAACTTCATCGTCATAATATTAAAGGCGCGGCCCAGGTCGCCGATTTCGTCTTTCGTTCGCGCATCGAAGTGCTGGTCGAGGTCTCCGTAGGCAACGGCGAGCACCTTACGGTAGAGAATCCTGATCGGCTGCGAGATCCCGCGCGAAATTGTGTATCCGATAGCCGATGCAAGGGCGAAGCCCGCCAGGAGGATAAGCGGGAAAAAATACCAGGTGGTGACGGTGGCTGCGAATGTATATTTTCTGGGGATGCCGGCGAAGATCAATCCCAGCACCTTCCCGCCATAGCCAACCAGGGGCTGATAGATCGCGCGATATGGTTCTCCTTTCAAGAATGCGCCTTGATCGTAATAGGATTGTTTATGCACCGAGATGCTCTGCTTTATCGCGGAAGTCATTGGCAGGTCTTTAATCGCGCCGACCAGCGGGTCTTCATGAGTCTTGAATTCCAATTCGACTCTTCGATTCAGCGCCAGCCCTTCTTCACTGGTTTCCGGGGCGGAGGCGCGACTTTCGCCAAAGCTAATCGTCTGAATCCTAAACTCTTCTATTCCCGCCTCGACGAGAGCGTCTTTGACTGCTTCGGCGCGTCTGCGTCCGAGGCGATAGTTATCTCTTTCGGCGCCGATCGAATCGGTATGGCCTTCCACCACCAGCATAAGCTCGCGCTTATTGAGCATTATCTTTGCAATCTGTTCGATTTCCTCGTGCGCGTCGGCGGGAAGACCGGCGCTGCTTCCCTCAAAATAGATACTGGAAGGCCCGGCGGGAATTTTCTCGTGGAAGATGCGTATATCGACGCCGGTGATGATTTCGATATCTTGAGCGAAGCTCTTTCCGAGTGCATATCCTATTGCAATGGTTCCATAGGAGCGATCTCCCTCGATGACAGGAACCACTGCGCCGGCCAGCAGCGTTTGGATGCCGCCGACTTCGGCGGTCATGACCGTTTTCGTGACAGTCGAAGGCAATTGTGTTATCGGCGTTGGGGGCCCGGTAGCCGGCAGCGGTTGTCCGCTGGGAACCCAGAGCCCGATCGGGATCTCGCTGCCGCTCATTATGGGGGGAGTAAAGACATAGGATACCTTCTCTTTCCGAAGCGTTTCGATGAACCCCGGCTTCTCCAGCAGCGTCGTCAGGCTTTGCAAGGCCTGCCCTTCATACTCTTCGATGATTGAAAGGGCGACGGCATTTGCCTCGCGGATTTTCTTTTCGATTTCTCTTTCTGTCAATAAAGAGGTGATCCAGACGGCGAAATAGGTGGAAAGCGCAATCGAGACAACGGCGGTCGAGACGAATGCAAAAATCAGCTTGTTCTGGATGCGCGGCTTGAGCAGTTTGCGCTGGGCGGTGAGAAGCACATTTTCCGCAATCTCGTTGATTGCGCGATCGATACTATCGTCTTTCATTGCTTAACTCAACTCCCAGACGGAAGTGTTCGAGTTCCTCAGGTCGGCCTTCCTGCCGAATCGTGTCGATCAGATCGGTTTCCGACACCGGCAAAGGCGCCACACGCGAAGCGATGCCAAGCGAAATGCCATTAGCAGCATGAGCTGTTCCGAACGCCTGCTCGGCTATTTGGGTGAGATTCCAGGCGAAGATGTTTTCGGTCACAGTGCGAAGCATGTCCAGAATTTTGTCAGCCGGCGGGTAAGACGCCTCCCCGAGCCTGACCGAAACGGGTGGAATCGGAGAGAGATTCAAAACGACCACGGAATCCTTTTGAAGATGGCGGGAAACCCGCAGCGCCTCAAGCGGCTCAAGCCCTATCAATAAATGAGCGCCTCCGGAGGGAATAAGAGGCGAACACACTTCGTGCCGCTCGTCGGCTCCAGCCGGAACATCCGACCATTGATATCTGATAATTGACGACACATGGCCTTCCCGCTGTGCGCCGCCCCTGCGCTCGGACCCACTTACGTGAAGCCCGCTTCTCAAGGCGGCCTTCTTCAGATAGGTCCCAAGCGTAATAACCCCTTGCCCGCCTATTCCTGCGATCAAAACATTATAGACAGGCATTTCAGCTCCTGACCGTTTCCTGTGCTTCGGCGCGAGCCGGAGAAAGCTGGGAAACCACAATTGCGGAGTTTGGACATATTGTTCTGCATGCGCCGCATCGTACGCATGCGCTTTCATTTATATAATAATATGGCTCAATTTCCCCCTGATCTTCCATAATCGCGGGACATCCGAAATCTTTATAGCATTGTCCGCACCGCTGGCATCGTTCCCGGATGATCGAATAGAATTTCCGGTTGGATTCCGGAAGATAGCGTTCCCTCCGATGTGCTTGGAGTGCGCACTCGCCCCTCGCAATAATCACCCTGACGCCGTCACGTTTCAGTTCCTCTGCGATGGCCGCCCGCAGGCGTGGGACGTCAAAGGCGTCAAGCGTCCGAACGCGCCGCACTCCGAGCGTCTTCAGGAACCCCTTCAAATCGATGGCATCCAGCAGGTTCCCCCTGACGTCGCAAACCGTCGTCGCACTCCTTTGATGGCCGGTCATCGCGATCCAGCGGTTGTCCAGGATAATCAGCAAGACGTCGGCTTTATTCATGACCGCATTGTGCAGACTTTGGATTCCCGAGTGGAAAAACGTCGAATCTCCAACGAGTGCAACCAGTTTCTTTTCGTTGCTTACGTGTGCAATTCCCTGGGCGGCGCTCAGGCCGCAGTTCATGCAGGTACACCATTCAGCCGCCTTGAACGGAGGAAGCGAGGCCATCGTATAACAGCCGATATCTCCTCCGATAATGGCATTGCCATCCGTTGCGGTTACGAGCGCATATACGGAAGCGCGGTGCGGGCAACCGATACAGAAGGTCGCGATCCTGGATGGAATCGCGGAGGCGATGCGGTCGCCAATGGCCGCTGCTTCGCGTATAGGCGCAGGGATTGCCGAGCCCGAAACGGAACTGAGCGATTTGAGGACAAGGTCGACCGTTGTCTCGCCCGACGGAGGAATCAGCGATTTCCCGAGGATCTCGCACGTCAGCTTCAGATCGTAGGCGTGCTTCTTCACCTGAAACTCGACGAAGCCCTCGAGGTCTTCCACGACAACAATCCTCTCGAGATTTTTGGTGAATTCATTGAGTTGTTCAGCCGGAAAGGGATAGCTCATGCCAATCTTGAGAACCGGCACATCGAACAGGCGAAGGATTTCCAGAGCCTCCATGACGTACAGGTAGTTGACTCCGGAAGTGATGACTCCCCACGACGCCTCGCCGGGAATTATTCTGTTGAAGGCGCGGGACTCGGCGGAGAGACTCAATTGTTCGACCCGATCAATGCCGGCTTGATGATTTGCGACCGCCTGTCCGAACAGGTTGAAATATCTTTGGTAGTTCGGCCGGAATCCTGCCCTGCCCGGCCGCAGTGTGATCGGGCCGAGGCGAAGATCGCCAATGTTATGGCACAAACGGGACGGAGCGTTCACGACAATCGGCAGACTGTATCTTTCAGAGAGCGCAAACGCAGCGACGGTGAAATCTTTAGCCTCCTGAATTGTTGCGGGCTCGAGCAGTGGCAGATGCGTGTGGAGAGAATACCATCGATCGTCTTGCTCGCCGGTCGAACTGGTGGCTCCCGGATCGCTTCCGATAATGATCACCAATCCGGCGTCAACTCCGGTATACGACAGAAAATGCGCCGGCTCGGCCGCGACATTCAGCCCCACATGCTTCATGGCAGTCATCGCCCGCACTCCGGCCCAGCATGCGCCCATTGCCCCATTCAGCGAGACGTGCTCGTTGGCGCTGTATTCCATGTGCAGGCCGGTGAGGCGGCTATGGAGCCTCTCATAAGACTGTCCGATCTCAGTGGCCGGGGTGCCGGGATACATCGAGAAGTAGCCGATTCCGGCTTCAATCCCTGCCCTGGCGATGGCCTCATTACCCATTGCGAGAATGACCTCGCCCTCTTTTTTCAGGAGATCGTCCAAGCGTCGGCCCCCGTGCTATTGAAAACGACGTTGATCCCGTCAGCGCCGGCTTTTTGCGCCTCATTCTCAGCAGAGGAAAAATCTCGGACCGCTTCGGCCTGCACGCTCAGGATAATTTGCCTGTCGGTGATCCGGCGCAACTGTTCCACCGACTCTTTTGAAGAGACGAAGAACGAATCCGCCCCGAGGGACAGGCTTTTTTCAGCGCGGGCGAGATCCGATTTGGTGGTTCCGCCAATGCAGATCGCCACTCGCCACGGTGCCAGGCTGTGAAGCGGTGTCATATCGGGAACGCCTGCCTGCTTCAGCATACGCAGCAGGCTCAGAGCATCAAAGTCATAGACTGGCTTAGCTGAAGGAAATCTGGTGTTGAGCGGATGCGGTCCATCGGCGAGAACGAGTCGGGAAAAGCCCAATGATGCCGCTGTGATCAGCTCACAATTCAGCGCGATCCTGTTCTTGTCCGAGCAGGATATCTTCAAATAGAAGTCTTTGTTGATATGCGCGCGCAGCTTTTCCGCCACTACAATTTTATCTATTCCACCTTCTTCTCGCAGAATGATGGAATCAAACATGTTCAGCCGTGACATCTGACCGATAATATCGGCGAATTGGGGCACTGCAGGCGTGCAGAACTCTGCTAATTTCTCCATTGGCTTCTTCCATTTTCATTGCTGATCCGACGGAACAGGATGTTTCCGGCGAACAGAGCGGGCTGCCCAATCGAGGGGAAGGAAATCAGATGACGGCGTCCCGGCTTTTTCAAGCTTGTCTGAAATGCGAATCCAGACGCACGTCTCTTCCGGATAAACGGGACATCTCTCATCAACTTTTTCAGAACAAGGACCTTCGGCGATCCCCTTCGGACACAGGGTGCGCGGGCAAATGGCGGCGGTCGAGTTGAGGAGGCATTGAGCACAGGCGCCGCAGCTTTGGAGGAACTTGCCCGAATGGATTACCGCTCCCGGGAAGATCGTGTCCAATCCAGTGAGAACCGGTTTATCGATCGAGGCGCCGATCAGTTGAACCCCGATTCCGCACGCAAGCACAAGAACGGCATCCACCTGCGCCAGCCGGTCCTCTATCCGCGCCAGCTCGCGCGTAAGGACCCGGTGATCGCACGGCTCCTCAATTTGAAATGTGAAAACAATTTCCTTATCGTCCAGCCGGCGGGCAAGCTCTTCGACCTGTTTGGTTCCACCGGTTTGGCAGACTGACGCGCATCCGCCGCAGCCGATCAAAGCAAGCCTGCCAAAGGGCGCGACCGCCCGCTTTATTTCTTCCAGCGGTTTTTGCGAAGTGATGATCATTTCCCGCCTCGCTGTTTAATCCAATAAACCGAAAAGCGTGCGGAGCTTATCGACAAAGTATTCCGGCTTTTCTTCCTCGACACGCCTTATGCGGTCCCGCGAAGCTACCCACTGATCTTCGTTGTATACGGATGTCTTTGTAACTTCGAAGATAGAGCTTCGTAGCCGCCAGATCGATCCATCAAATATATAAGAATTTTTCTGGACGCCTTCATCCTTGGTGAAATCATCGTTCTCGGCCGCTTTCCCTCGCGATTTGGAAAGGTGTGTCTGATAGCGAACCTTTCGGCATGTGGCCGTCGCATTGTATGCAGACGACAGGGAATCGGCCGGAGTAACGGTAATTCTTACTCCTGCAGGACCCTCGGGAAACTCGTCGTAATACTTGTAGTAATAGGTCGTACTGTTCATCGGGACTGCAACAACCTGTTGTTTAAAGCGCTCGCTGTTTTCCTGGAGGAATTTGATTTCTCGATCGAGTTTCAGTTGGAGTGCCTGCTGCACCTTTTCCTCGGTTATCTCGCCTTTTATTACCGGATCGGGGTTCTCGGGAGTTCGAATTCTGTCGGTGGATGAACAGGCGAATACTGCGAAGGCCAGAGCTGTCGTCAGCAGTGCTTCGTAAAGGGTTCCTAATTTCATCTTATGCCTTCTCCATGGGTTGATATTCGATTTTCAGCCCTTCTTGAACGACGTGAAACGGCAGGAGATCGGCTCCCTCAGAGATGAGCGCCGATTCAACCTCCGTCCTGTCCTCGGGATTTATGACCGTTATCATGCAGCCGCCACCTCCGGCTCCACACAATTTATTTGCGAGAGCGCCAGCATTGAGGGCCGCCGACATGATTTTCTCGATCATTTCGTTCGAGACACCGTCCGCCAACAGGCGCCTCCTCTGCCACTCCTGGTCGATCAGCGCCGCGAAATTGTCCCAATTTCGTTCTTCTACGCAGGAGCGCATTGCGAACGCAATATCTTTGATATGCTTCATGCCGCTCAGAGTCAGCGGATTGCGGTCAATATAATTTTTCAACATGCTCCAGTTACTGGCGCCGGAGAATCTGGGCTCTCCAGTAAACGAGAGGATCAGTCTTTTTTCAAGCTCTCGAAAATCGGCAGCCGGCAAAAGACTTTCACGCTTATTGCCATGCACTTCGAACCAGAGCCCATTGACTCCACCGAAGACGGCCGCAAAATAATCCTGTTTGCCGGTGGGCACACCGATGCACTGCGCTTCCAGGTTGGCCGCGATATCGATGAGGTATTCGGGAGTATATCCCGATTGCGTGAACTCGTTCAATGCGCCGAGAACGGCGATCAATAAGGACGAAGACGCGCCAAGCCCCGATCCCTTGCGAACGCAGTTTTCAGTGGTCAAGGAAATCCCGTTTTTCGGCCGGAAAAATTTGACAGCTCGCGAAACAATATCAAGCGGACCGCCAGTCTCAATTGAGGCCGAATCCGCATGGGTCTCCTCGACCGCCTGATCCAGGGATCTAATGATGATTTTCATGTCGTCCCTTGGCTCAAGAACCGCCGTACAATACTGATCGATGGCGAAATTTATTGTAATCCCGCCATCCTCAAATAGATACAGAGGATAAAGATCAAGCGTTCCGCCAGCCAAGTCGATGCGGGTCGGCGTGGTGGCTCGCATTCTTACATTCTTGAGCATTTTTTGCCCTTATGCCGCACCATTTCGAGAATAAGTCAATGATACACGAACCCGAAAAATAATGCAATGAAAAGTGGCCGAAATTGGCCAGTGGGAAGGAATAGCGGGATTCTGGCGCTCCTGCTAGGCGGAAGCGCGGCCTGCGAGCTCAATCCCATTCTGCTCTCGCACGTTGGGCGGCACCGGGTTATGGCAGGCGTAGTAATGGCCGGGCGTGTGCTGGATAAGGCCTGGCACGACCGAGGTGCAGACGGGAAGCGCGTTAAAGCAGCGGGGATGGAAACTGCAGCCGGGCGGAGGATTGATTGGAGATGGGACGTCTCCCGGGAGCAGAATTCTTTTCCGCTTTCGCTCCGGGTCCGGGATTGGGATCGCCGACATCAGCGCAACGGTATACGGATGGCGGGGACTGCGGTACAGTTCCTCGCTCGTCGCCAGTTCGACAATTTTTCCCAGATACATGACTGCGACGCGGTGACTGATGAATTCGACGACTCTCAGGTCGTGCGCAATGAAGAGATAGGAGATGCCGAATTCATCCTGCAGGTCTTTTAAGAGGTTAATGATCTGCGCTTGAATCGAGACATCGAGCGCTGAAACCGGTTCGTCACAGACGATAAAGCGCGGGTTGAGCGCGAGGCTCCTTGCGATTCCGACGCGCTGTCGCTGGCCACCGCTGAACTCGTGTGGATACCGCTCCAAGTGTTCTTCTGAGAGTCCAACTCGTTCGAGCAGGCGGACCACCATTTCGCGTCTTCTTGTCCCCTCGGCGATTTTATGGACGGTCATCGGTTCGCCGACGATGTTCTCGATGTTCATCCGCGGATTAAGCGAGCCGAACGGGTCCTGAAAGATGATCTGCATCTCCTTGCGCATCACGCGCAGTTCCGATTCGGTAAGCAATTCGAGGGGAAGGCCGTCAAAAAACACCCGTCCTTCAGTCGGCGGAATCAGGCGCAGGATCGTCCGGCCGAGCGTGGTTTTGCCGCAGCCGCTCTCCCCTACCAGACCCAAAGTCTCCCCCGGCCGAACAAACAGGTTGACGTCGTCGACAGCCTTCACATAGTCTCGTGTCCGCGCAAACACGCCGGCGCGCACGGGAAAATACTTCTTGAGCGCTTCTACGCGCAGCAGCGCGTTGTCTCCCGGCTGGAGGAGCCGGCGTTGTGCATACCGCTCCTTGATCGAATCTACGGTGATCGTGGGACTTGTCACCGGAGACCGCAATTTCAGGTAAGCTATCTGGAAGAAAACCCAGGGAATAAATCCGGCCAGTGCAAGCACAAATGCGATCGACGGCCAGAGGATAGTATTCATCCCGCGCGACACGCAGTCGTCATATGTGCAAAACGCGAGGAAAGCCGGTAAGGAGAACACTGCGCAGAATGCGGCCCATCTTTTTGCACTATGACCGCGCTCGATCGCCTGATAGAAAACGTGATATGAGAAAGCGCCATTGGGCGCCCCGAAAGCGGCACCGATCAATAATGATCCGAAGAACCAGCGGGTAGCCGGCCGCCGATTGCGTCTCGCGTCGGCGCTCACCCAGAATGCAAATGCAAGAGCGAAGGCGGTGTTAACGCTGATGATCCAATAAAGAATAGTCATTCTCTCACTTTCAGGCAGCGGACAGAATGTCCCGGCTCTATTTCGCGAAGCTCGGATTCAACTCGCCTGCACGGTTCATCACTATAGCTGCATCGCGGCTCGAAGCGGCAGCCGCCGGGATAATTACCGGGATCGGGAACAAAGCCTTCGATTGTTCTCAGCGATTCGCCCTTTTCCCCCATTCGCGGAAGCGATCCGAACAAGCCGATCGTATACGGATGTTTCGGATTTGTGAACAGGGTGCGGGTGGTGGCGTACTCGACGATCTGGCCGGCATACATGACTGCCACATCATCGGTCGTCTCGGCGATGACGCCCAGGTCGTGGGTGATCAGGAGCGTCGACATGTTGAACTCTTTCCTCAAATCGTTCAGCAGTTCGAGAATCTGCGCCTGGATCGTGACATCGAGAGCGGTCGTCGGCTCATCCGCGATCAGAAGCTTCGGATTGCATGAGATGGCCATTGCAATCATCACGCGCTGTTTCATTCCGCCCGACAATTGGTGCGGATAGTCCTTGTACCGCTGCTCGGGCGAAGGAATTTTTACTTTTCGAAAGAGATCGATCACCATCGCCTTCGCTTCGGCGCGGGAGACTTTTCGATGGAGGCGAATCGCTTCAGCCACCTGATAACCGACGGTAAAAACCGGGTTGAGCGAGGTCATCGGTTCCTGGAATATCATGGCGATGTCGTTGCCCCTGACCGCCCGCATTTGCGGTTCAGACAACTTCAGCAAATTTCGGTCCTCGAAAATGATTTCGCCGCCCACGATCCTTCCCGGCGGCGAGGGTACCAGCCTGAGAATGGAGAGGGCGGTCATGCTCTTTCCGCATCCGCTTTCGCCGACCAGACCAAAGGTGCGCCCCTCCCCTATCCGGAAGCTTACTCCGTCGACGGCGCGGGCCACCTTTGAATCTGAATAAAAATAAGTTTTTAAATCTTTGACTTGCAGGAGCGGTTTCATCAGGCTTTTTCTTCTCCCATAGCCAATCTCGGATCGAAGGCATCCCTCAACCCATCGCCGAGGAAGTTGAACGCCATGATGGAGACAAAGATGAAGATTCCAGGAATGAGAATCCATGGATGAAACTTGATTTCACCGATATTCATGGCTTCGCTGAGCATGTTGCCCCAACTCGCGTATGGTTCCTGTATGCCCACCCCGATCAGGCTGAGCGCCGACTCGCCCAGGATGTATCCGGGGATGCTCAGCGTCACCGCCACGATAACATATGAAAGGGTGTTCGGCAAAATGTGGCGGACGATGATGCGCATGGAGTTTTCTCCGGATGCGCGCGCGGCAGTGACGTATTCTTTTTCGCGAATCGAAAGCACCATTCCGCGAATGACGCGCGACAGGCCGGCCCACCCGATAAAACTCATGATGAGAACGATCATGAGGTACACTTCGACCGAAGACAGTCCGGGCGGGAACGCGGCTCGAAGCGCCAACATCAGGTAAAAGCCGGGTATCATCATCACCATCTCAGTCAGGCGCATGAGAGCATTGTCGGTTTTCCCCCCGAAATATCCGGAGATGCCTCCGATAATCATTCCGAGAAAAAGGGAAATGGCGACGCCGATAAATCCGATCGAGAGGGAGACGCGGCTGCCGTACAGGATGCGGGAGAGCACGTCGCGCCCGCGATAGTCGGCGCCGAGAAGGTAGAGCCGTGCCGGCTGATCCACCCCGAACAGATGCGTTGTCACGGGAATAATGCCCAGGAGGCGGTGCCGGTCACCCTCGACAAAAAACTTTATCGGATAGCGTACGGACGTGTCCTGGACATAGATGCGATTGTAGAATTCGTCGAACGCATAGGAATACCGATAGACAAACGGCCGTAAATGAAAATCGCCGTTCTCGTCAACGAAATGGACCTGCATCGGCGGACAGTACGAGAGGCCTCTCTCTTCGTTATCGAACCCGTAGGGCGCGATGAAATCGGCGAAAGTCGACACGACGTACAGGACGACGAGCACGCCGAGACTCATCATGGCCAGTTTGTGGCGGCGGAGATGGCGCAAGGCTATCCTGGTCTGCGAGACAGGCTGGTTCATCTTTGTTTCTCGAGCACGCTCGTTCATTGATATGATACCTGTGGGTCAACGATGGCCAGAAGCACATCGGCGACCAGATTGCCCACAATGAGCATGACGCCTCCTATAAGCATGCTGCCCATCACCAGGAAAATATCCTGACTGCGTACCGCTTCGAGCAGCACCTGACCGAGGCCGGGATACCCGCACACGATTTCGAGGAGAGCGGCTCCGCTGAGCAAACTGGAAAGCTCGAATCCGAAAATGGTCACCATTGGATTGATCGCATTGCGAAGCGCATGCCGGTAAATCACCCGTTTTTCCGGAAGTCCCTTGGCCCTGGCCGTGGTGACGTACTGCATTCTCAGCACTTCGAGCATATTCCCCCGCATGATCCGCTGGAGGCTTGCGAGCCCGCCGATGGCCAGAACTACGGTCGGTATGACCAAATGGGCCGCCATATCTCCGGCTTTTCCCATCGCCGAGAGCTGGTCGTAGTTGGGGCTTTTCAGGCCGCCGATGGGCAGGATTCCCAATTCGGACCCGAAATAATACAGCATGAGCAGCGCGAGGAAGAACCCCGGCAGCGACATTCCCACGAATGCGAGGGCGGAAAAGAACTTGTCGCCCCAGGAGTACTGGTGCACGGCCGAATAAATGCCGATGGGAATCGCCACGAGCCACGTGATCAGGATCGCGGATATCGAGAGAAGCAGGGTATTGACGAGCCTGCTCGCGATCACGGTGGAGACAGGCTGCTTTTGCGAGATGGAGTACCCGAGATCGAGTCGCAGATGCCGCGCCGATACAACGATATTTTTCAGCCAGTATCCGT
This sequence comes from Candidatus Abyssobacteria bacterium SURF_5, assembly GCA_003598085.1. Lineage (NCBI taxonomy): Bacteria > Pseudomonadati > Candidatus Hydrogenedentota > Candidatus Abyssobacteria > Candidatus Abyssobacteria bacterium SURF_5. Next base: position 5,342 of record QZKU01000104.1, on the reverse strand, counting down.
ACTGGACAATAGGAGGCTTGTCCATGTGATACTGGGCTTCGAGGCGAGCCACCGTCTCTTCCGAAATCTGCGGGTTGAGCCGCAATGTGGCGAAATAATCTCCGGGCGCCAACTGAATGAACATGAAGGTGACAAACGACATCGCAAGCACCAGCGGGAAGAGAGTGAGTAATCTTCTAACTATGTACGCTTTCATTTCACCAATTGCTTCCAAACACAAGGAAGCCCACGATCCGTATTCGTGGGCGCAGACATCTCAGAAACGACTGCCTCACTTGAGGACGTATATCTCCTCGATGTTATGGAAAGGACCTCCGAGAACTGTGGGGTGCAAATTGCCGAATTTATTGCGGACGGCATAAATGGAATCAGGCAAAACCGTGTAAATGAGCGGAAGTTGCTCCGATACGATCAACTGCCACTCGTCATACAGTTCTTTTCTCTTGTTCTGATCGAGTTCCTTGACCGCCTGATTGAAAATCTCATCGATCCGGGCTTCCCATTCGGTTGCCGGTTCCTCCTCGCGCGGGTTCCACAGATGGAGCTGCCCGGATGAATACCAGACGTTCTTGGCGAAGTGAGGCTCTGGTCCTCCCGTGAGACCAAGGAGAATGGCGTCCCAATCCATGGTAGCATTCATTTTGTCCACCAGGTTGTTGAATTCGAGCGGTGTAAAATGCACCTGCATTCCAATGGATTCGAGGTCTTTTCGTATGATATCCGACAGCTTGACGCGCACGGTATTCTCTGCATTTGTGAACAGATTAAATTCCACCTTGTTTCCGTCGGAGTCTTCGATATAGCCGTCGCCGTTCCTGTCGATAAAACCTGCCGAGGCCAGAATCGAGCGGGCCTTCTCCGGCTCATACTCATATTTCTTGACGTTGGGATTATGGAAGAAGCCGGCGCTCGGGCTGACCGAGGCATGCTGCGGATACGCCAATCCGTTCATCGCAGAATTGATCATCCCCTGCCGGTCAAGCGCATAGGCGACGGCTTTCCTGAATTCCTGGTTTGTAAACCATTTCAGCTTCCGTGGATCGAGGTACGGCTTTCCGGTTTCCGGATTCTTTCCCGGATTCTGGTTAAAGACCACAAAGTTGGTCCCGAGTGCCGGGCCTACACGGAAAACGGTGAAGTTTTTCGCCTTTTCAAGCGGCTTGAGGATGGGAAAATCAGAGCCGCGGAGACCGAAGAAATCGATTTCACCGTCCTGGAACTTCAACAGAGCCACATCAGGGTTGGGAACGATCAGCACGATGATACCATCGAGATACGGAAGCCGATTCCCTTGAGCGTCGGTGTCCCAATAGTGGGGGTTCCGCTTGAAGACCACGCGCTGGCTGGGCTCGTATCGCTCAAGCATGAATGGACCGGTTCCCACAATGGCCTCAGGTTTGGAATCGACACCCCAAGTGGAGTTAAAAACTCCATTCTTTACCGGCTCCTCGAGCACGTGTTTGGGCATGATCGCCTGAGTGAGCCCCCGGAGAAACGGCGCAAAGATCGAAGGCGTTGTGAAAACGACTGTATGCGCATCAAGCTTCTTGACTTCGAACTCCTTGCCCTCAAGCGTAAAAATGTCGCGGCTGTTCGCTGGAATATCCTTGTTGTAAATGAGCTGCTTATACGTGAACACGACGTCGGCGGCGGTTAACGGCTTGCCATCGTTCCATTTCACATCCTCGCGCAGATGAAGCGTCCAGCTCAATCCGTCTTCCGATACCTCCCAGCTTTTCGCGAGGGACGGGACGGGCTCGTTCGTAATGCCGTCTATCCGGGTGAGTCCTTCGAAAATATATTGGGTGAGTTCGGTAGTGGAGGTTTCCTGCGCAATGATGGGGTTGAAGCTCTTTGGATTAGATATGCTGCTGTCTATAAGATAGCCGCCGTACGTGCCAATTTGCGGCCTGTATTCAGTTTGAGGAATATCCAAAGCGGCGGTCCCCGCCGGCGCCGATGATTTCGGTTGAGCCGTTTTGGGGCTCTGTTGCCCGCACCCGATCCAAACAACTAAAACCGTCGAGACCAGCGCAATTAAAAAGAGAATCCTCCCGATCCGCTTGTTATTGTTCAAATGAGTGATTCCTTCTTTCTTATTTCAAGGCTCTGTCGAGATAGAACCAGAGGGCGATGCAATAGATGCCCACCAGCACAATTTGCACATATTCAATTATACCATAGTTTTCCATACTTTACCTTAAGGTTTTACTTTAAGTTCCCTCCGGCGCATTCATAGCTTAGCCGCCAGAATTTTTGATTAATAGAGGCGCTATTCAGCGCACTGCAACTCCCCTATTTCCTCCGCTTCTTCGAGGCGGCCGAAGCACGTTTTCTTGCCGCGGCTGCCGTTCTTTTTTTCGCTGTCTTCTTCTGTTTTGGCGCCTGCCGCGCTTTGGCCGGCTGTGAGTCTCTCATGACGGCCTGGGCCGCTGCGAGGCGGGCTATTGGCACCCTGTAGGGGGAGCAGCTGACATAGTCGAGCCCGATTCGGTGACAGAATTCGACGGATGAAGGTTCGCCACCGTGTTCTCCGCAGATGCCAAGTTTCAAGTCGCCGCGGACGCTTCTGCCCCGCTCGACCGCCATCTTCATCAGCTCGCCTACGCCCACCTGGTCGAGGACCTGGAACGGGTCTTTATCGAAGATTCCCTTGTCCAGATAATCCTGCAGGAACTTGACGCTGTCGTCGCGGCTGAACCCATAGGCCATTTGTGTGAGGTCGTTGGTGCCGAAGGAGAAGAATTCGGCCTCTTCGGCGATTCTGTCTGCGGTAATTGCGCCGCGCGGCACTTCGATCATGGTGCCGACGGTGAATTTCACCTTGATTCCCTGTTCTTTCATGACCTGTTTGGCGACATCCAACACATCCTGCTTCAGAATTCGGATTTCGTTGACATCGCCGACGAGCGGGATCATGATTTCCGGTATCACCTTTATTTTTTGTTTTGCAAGTTCGCAGGCCGCCTCTATTATTGCCCTGGTCTGCATGCGGTAGATTTCCGGATAGGTGATTCCCAGGCGGCACCCGCGGTGGCCGAGCATCGGATTGAATTCCTTCAGGCTCTCAACCTTCTCCCTTAGCTTATCGACGGAAACACCCATATCTTGCGCAAGGGCCTCGATCTGTTCGGTCTCATGCGGCAGGAACTCGTGGAGCGGTGGGTCGAGCAAGCGGATGGTGACCGGCAGGCCCTCCATTTCCTTGAAGATGCCTATGAAGTCGCCCTTTTGCATCGGCAAGAGCTTGGTAAGCGCTTTTTCTCGTCCCGGCTTGTCGGATGCCAGGATCATTTCGCGGACGGCCATGACGCGGTCGCCCTCGAAGAACATGTGCTCTGTGCGGCAGAGTCCGATGCCTTCGGCGCCGAATCTGCGCGCCACGGCTGCATCGTGAGGCGTGTCGGCATTGGTGCGGACTTTCAGGTGGCGCGTCTGGTCGGCCCATTTCATGACGGTGCCGAAATCTCCGCCGAGAGTCGGGATCACGGTCCTGACCTCTCCCACCATGACCTCGCCGGTGGTCCCGTCGAGAGAGATTGAATCGCCCTCATTAAAGACCCGGCTATTGACGCTGAACGAGCTATTGGCATAATTGATATTAATGTTGCCGCATCCCGCGACACAGCATTTTCCCATTCCTCTTGCGACGACGGCGGCATGGGAAGTCATTCCGCCGCGTTGAGTGAGGATTCCTTGTGCGACGGCCATCCCGCCGATATCCTCCGGTGAAGTTTCGATGCGGACGAGAATTACTTTCTCGCCGAGTCCGGAGAGTTCCTCGGCCCGTTCAGCCGAGAAGACGATTTTTCCGGTCGCTGCGCCTGGTGAAGCGGGCAGCCCGCGGGCTATGACTTCGCGCTCGGCCTTGGGATCGAAGGTTGGGTGAAGCAACTGATCGAGCTGTCCGGTTGGTATACGCAGGAGTGCGGTTCGCTTGTCGATGAGGCCTTCTTTGACCATATCGGAGGCGATTTTGATGGCTGCGGTAACGGTTCGCTTGCCCGTGCGCGTTTGCAGCATCCAGAGTTTACCGCGTTCGATCGTGAACTCGATATCCTGCATTTCCGTGAAATGTTTCTCCAGCTTCCGATAGATCTGGACGAGTTCCTTGTAGACCCTGGGCATGTACTCCTCGAGCGAGATCATGTTGGGGTCGGTCTTCCTGGCCTTGTTTATCGGTTGAGGAGTCCGAATACCGGCGACAACGTCCTCCCCCTGCGCGTTGGGCAGGAACTCGCCGTAGAAAACACGTTCGCCGGTGGCGGGATCGCGTGTGAATGCGACGCCGGTGGCGCAGTCGTCGCCCATGTTTCCGAAAACCATCGCCTGCACATTTACCGCGGTGCCCCAGTCATGAGGGATTCCATGCAGCTCGCGGTATTTTCGGGCCCGCTTGTTTTCCCATGACTCGAAGACGGCGCCGATAGCTCCCCACAGCTGTTTTTGCGGCTCTTCCGGAAAAGGCTGTCCGGTCTTTTCATAAATGGCGTCTTTGAATTTATGAGAGAGGTCTTTCCAATCGTCGGCGCCAAGATCGATGTCGAGAGTCACGCCTTTTTCTTTCTTCTTCTGATCGATGAGATGCTCGAAGACGTCGTCTTCGACTCCCATCACGACGTGCCCGTACATTTGAACAAAGCGCCGGTAAGAATCATACCCGAACCGTTCATTTCCGGTCTGCCGGACCAGTCCCTGGAGCGTTGTCTCGTTAAGCCCGATATTGAGGACGGTGTCCATCATGCCGGGCATTGAGACGCGGGCGCCCGATCGAACCGAAACCAGGAGAGGATTGTTCACGTCCTGATACTTTCGGCCCATGGCCTTTTCGACTTTGGCCATATTTCGCTCGACCTCTTCCCTGAGGCCTTCGGGATATCTCCGTTTATTTTTATAGTACTCGATGCAGACTTCGGTAGTGATGGTAAAGCCGGCGGGAACGGGGATGCCCAGATTCGTCATCTCGGCGAGGTCGGCTCCCTTTCCGCCCAATAAATTCCGTAACGTTCTGTTTCCGTCCGCTTTACCATTACCAAAAAAGAAAACCCTTTTTTTAGCCATTGCCAGTCCTCCACGAGGTCATTAAGATATATTGCACTGAGGTTTAACACTAATTCCTATCTTTTTTATAGCATAAACCGTTGCTGTATTTCAACCTGGAAATCGCCCGCGTGGAGCGTGAAATGATCGTCCGGTACAAAAATCAGGCTTCAGAGGCTATCCCGTAATTGGGATTTGTCTTATTCTGCCAGACCCTGGATTCCTGCTTTCGCAGAGATTTTATTGAAACAGTTTATTTTACATTTTCATCTCTTCATTTGAATCGAAAGTCGAGTTTGAAG
>QZKU01000103.1 GCA_003598085.1 Candidatus Abyssobacteria bacterium SURF_5 | reverse complement strand
AGCCGTAAAATGTCTGTGTGGTTTGCCCATGATGTTCTCCTCCCTTCATTAACCATTCTAACGGCTCAGTTCTCTATTTCCAACTGGTTCAAGACAAGATCAGCCTCTACTCACTTGCTCATCCGGAGATGCTCCTTGGCCCTCGCAGTGCAATGCGTGTAATGACTGTTGTCTTGACAGGACAACTCGTTTATCAGTTCTTCTCTGCCGAGCCCACTGCCAACGACCGCCGAAACTAACCCTGATTATTCGTTAATAAACGGAATGAGTACGAGCAATGATGAAGAGAAATGTTGATGTAATGTGAATAGATGTGCCATCCGGGCACGGCACTCGAAGGCCGCTGGTTTTCGGGTATCGGATAAAAAATCTCCCGCCAGCCGAAAAGCCCCCATTAGCCTGCGAGTCTCCGGCGAGATTCGAGGCGTTGTTTCCCCTGTGGAAAATCGTGCGCCATGGTGAAGATCGTTTGTTCTGATACGTCAACGTCCTTCCTGGCGGCCGGGGGGCAATGCCGTTATGCGGGATAACTTGGAAAGCATTGGATGGCTCAGATGGAGGATATTGGTAAGCAATCGCTTTCCTGCTGCTTTCATTATACCACGAAAGACAACGGAAGACCAACTGCAATAATTGCGATGAGAATCGGGATTCCATCATGCATAACAATGTCATCCGCGGACAGGGAAAGCGAAATAGATTATAGCGCCGCTCGGGTATCTACGCCCGTTTTGACGCCAAGGATCTTTCTCTCCTATAATATTTACAATTTAGTTATCTGTAGCAGCCTTCGGGTTCCTTGAATTTACCTCGTTCCAAATGGCTTCTTGTTATGGACACCAGCACACTTCAATCAAATTCTGCGCGCGCGGAATCAAAGTCCGAAAACCTGCGGCCTTGCCCGCACTGAGTTCACCCCTGTCATTGCTTCATCAAGCGGAGACGCATATGCCAAAGATACGATGCTCATGGACCAAGGATGATCCGCTCGCCATTCAATACCATGATGAAGAATTCGGCGTGCCGCTCGAGCGGGATGACGACCTGTTCGAACGATTATCCCTCGAGATATTCCAGGCCGGCTTGAGTTGGCGCCTCATCCTCCACAAGCGCGAGGCGCTGAGGCGGGCATTCGCGAACTTTTCAATCAAGAAAGTGGCGGCGTTCACGGAAAAAGATATATTACGGCTGTTAAACGATAAAGGCATCATTAGAAACCGGCTCAAAATCACGGCCACAATCGAAAACGCGAAACGGGTCCAGAAAATCATCTCGGAATACGGCTCGTTTGCCGCTTATCTGAAACAGGTGAACGGGAGCCCTGAAGAGATGAATCGGGAACTGAAAAGAAAGTTCAGCTTCATGGGCCCGAAAATCTCGGAAAGTTTTCTGCAGAGCATCGGAAAGACGCCGCCCTGGCATGAGCCAAATTGCTGGAGGTATAGAGGAGAAAGCTGATAGCCGTTGTAGCACCCCGATAATCGAGTAACGACGTGAAAACGGACAGCGCTCAAAAACCGGTCATCGGTTGGTTCTGCACGTATACCCCTGAGGAATTGATCCTCGCCGCAGGCCTCGAAAGCAGGCGCATTCTCGGGGATGCAGCCGGCATGGCGGCAGCCGACACGTATCTGCATCCGAACCTCTGCGCATTCGTGCGCGCGTGCTTCGGCTCGCTTCTCAACAATCCCAATTCCTTTGCAGGCGTTGTCGGGATCGACTCGTGCGACGCGATGAGGCGCCTGTTCGATGCCTGCCGCCATTTCCTTCCCGTTCAATTCTCTCATATCCTCGCGCTCCCGCACGAAGTCAATGAGGATGCGGTTCAATTCTTCCATGCCGAACTGCAAGCGTTCACGCCGGCCTTGCGCACATACAGCGGCAATAATCTAAACGACGACAACCTTCTGCGGGCGATCGCGATAACAAACGAGACGCGTCTGATCCTCAGCGAACTCGACGAGCTTCGCCGCGCACCAACCGGCATCGTCGCCTCGCAATACTACCGCATCCTGCGGCAGTCGATGGCATCCGATAAGAAAGAATTCAACAGAGCATGGCGGGGAAGGCTTCAACAATTGCGAGAATCCAATCCCGCCTCTCGAGAAGGCGCGCGCGTGGTCCTTTCCGGCGGAGTGCTCGACGACATGTGGATCGTCGAAACCATTGAAGCTGCCGGCGGACATGTTGTCGCGGATGACCTCTGCTGCGGCAGCAGATATTTTGGCGGCCTGGTCCGGACCGACGGCGACCCGCTCCTGCAAATCGCCGAGCGCTATATCCGGCGCCTCCCCTGCGCTCGAATGAACACGACGGGAAAACGGATCGATCATCTTCTGGAACTGGTGCGCCAAACGAACGCAACCGGCCTGATCTATTACTCGGTAAAATTCTGCGATCCCCATACGCTCGACTGGGTGATGATCCAGCCCGAATTGCAGCGAATGCGTATCCCGGCGCTCAGATGCGAAGCCGATTACTCGCCCGGCAACCGCGAACAAATCAGGACCCGCATCGAAGCCTTCCTCGAAATGCTGAGCTGAAAATATGGGGACAGAGACCATATTTAAATCGTTATTATAGTTTAGTGCTAATGAATAAACAAAGGGAAAATATGGGGACAGAGACCATATTTATATCGTTATTATATTTTAGCGCTAATGGATAAACATGACCGCTCGCTTGGATTTGATCTGATGGAGATTGCTCCCGGGAATCACGACCCGCATCTCTTAAGCCGTTAGATTCGAGGATGTCCCATCGCTGGGAACCAGCGGAAGCAATCACGGGACTGTCTCTCTGTCCGGAGAGCTTCTTATTTTCGAGAAAGGCGAAAGAAGACAACGTTCTAAGAGGAAGTAATTAGAGGATAGCAGGACATCATGGACACGCCGGAAGACATGCCACAGATATTTCGCCTGATGCTCGAAAAAAACGAGGACGCGGGCGTCGATCCGAATGCGCTTCAGGGAACCTTGATGCGCAGCATGAGTTTCGCGCGGCTGCTTTATGACGCCTTTGCCTCCGGCAAGCCAGTGGTGTGGATCAACGTCTTTGTTCCGCCTGAATTGATCTTCGCCTGCGGCTGCACTCCCTTCTGGATGGACGGTGCGGGCGGGTTCTCCGGCTGGGTAGACTTGCGAGAAGCCTTCGAGCGGGCCGACACGTTTCTTCCATCCCGCGATACGTGCACGTTCCTTCGAGCCGCTATCGGCGGAGTCTTTACCGGCATGTTTCCTCCGCCGGATATCGTGGTCTGCACTTCCCACCTGTGCGAGAGCAGCCCGAAAATCGGGCAGATGACCGCCCGACATTTCAAAAAGGATTTTCACTCGCTCGATGTGCCCGCTTCTCTCTCGGGGGGCGCCGCCGGCGCCGTTGACTATGTCGCGCGCCAGATCGAGCGGCTCGCCCGGCGCCTGTCTCATCTTGCCGGAATAGACGTCGACATCGACAGACTGCGGCTCGCTCTCTCGCTCAGCAATCAGACGCGTGCTCATTTTGTCTCCGTTGCTGAAAATCGGAAACACATCCCCGCCTGCGCCACCGGCTCACAATTCATCGGAATGAGCCTGATCTATCCGTGGGGAACCGACGACGGCGTCGCTATCGCCCAGGCTTTTGACGAGGAACTCTGGCGCCGGCTTTCCAAAAAATTTTCGGCGGTGGAAGGAGGTGAAAAAAACCGCTTGATGTGGATACACTTGCGTCCAGTCTTCGAAACCGATATCATGAACTATGTAGAACGGGAACTGCGTTCGGTCGTTGCCATCGATGTGCTGGGCGAAATATGGTGGCCGGAGCTCGATCTCGATGACCCGTTTCGCGCGCTGGCCGTGAAAATGCTCTCGAATCCCGAACTGCAGCCGATGGAAGCAAAAATCAAGCGTCTCATCGATCTGGTCCGGTCATATTCGGTTGACGGGGTCGTGCATTTCCTGCACTGGGGCTGCAGATGGAATTACGGGCAAAACATTCTGTTCAAGCACGCTCTGGCCGAAGCGGGCGTTCCGCTGCTCGCGCTGGACGGCGATGCCGTCGATAGAAGGGCCGCTCCCTACGGCCAGATGGTGACGCGCCTCGAAGCCTTCCTGGAACTGCTCGAAACAGGCGGCGCTCGAAGACGGACATGATGCACGAAAACGCTGGGCTCCACGGCGGCCCATCAACTCAACAGGCGGCGGAACAAGAAGACGTGAAGGAAAACAAGAGCCCCGGCTCGGACACCCCGAACATCCTGCCTCTCTTGCTGATCGCGTGGATTCTTTTCCTTACCAAAGGATTCCTCTATTCATCAATCACTCCTCTCTGGGAGGGCGTCGATGAGCCGTTCCACTTCGCATACGTCCACTCCCTCGCCGCAGGCGGCTCTCTTCCCGTGTGGGGGGAGACGTTTGTCGATGCCGACATCGCGCAATCCACGGCTTATCTGCCGCTGCCGCCTCTGATGCCTCAGTTGACGGGAGAGTCCGAGAAATTCTCGTATCTCGAGTATTGGCGTATGCAGCCCGAGCGCCGGCAAGAACTGAGGCGCGCGCTCGACGCGCTACAAGCCGACGCCGACGCGCTGAATCCGTCATCGGCGCGCCTCTACCAGGTTCAACATCCGCCGCTGTACTATCTCCTCTGCGTGCCGGTCCTGGAGTTGCTGAACCCGCTGAACCTCGTCGACAAAGTCTATGCGCTTCGCCTGTTCTCGGTTTTCCTGGCGTCTCTCTCGCTTCTCGCGGCCGCGCCCGTGGCGAAACGAAATTTTTCCGCGGGAATCACGCTGGCGGCGCTCGCCGCCCTGTGGCCTGTTCTCTACATCGACGTCGCGCGCGTCGGCAACGACAGCCTCGGAGCCGCTATCTTCTCTCTGCTGTTCTGCGCTCTCGTCTTCTACTCCGAACGGAAGACACCGCTCCGCGCCGCTCTCATCGGAGCGCTCCTCGGCCTCGGGCTCCTCACTAAGGCGTATTTCCTCACCGCGATCCCGGCAATTGCCGTATCCCTTGCTATCCTTGCAGCGTCCGAGAGAGACAGATGGAAGAGACCGCTGATCGACGGCTGCATTATCTTTGCTTCCGCGGCGGCGATCGGCGGATGGTGGTATGTGCGCAACTACATGCTTTACGGAACATTCTCCGGCCTGCAGGAATCGATCTACTTTCCGTCGGTGGGACTGATCGAGAAAATGAGGGCAACCCTCGACGTCTCATGGCCGCTGCTCATCAAGCACCTCTTCGTCACCTTCTCATGGGTCAGCGGCTGGAGCTTTCTTCATCTGCCCAAGCCGGCTTACCTCATCTTTGCCGCCGGCTTTATCCTCGCTGCCGCCGGACTCGTGAAATATCTCCTGGCCGGGAATCGGCGAAAAGAAGACCTGTGCATGCGTCATGCGCTTGTCGCGGCAGGACTGCTTTTCCTTTTCTTCTCTGCGGGAGTCGCATATCACCAGGTAAACGTGATGGCGACCGTGAAAGTGATGGGCGGGCCGGGCGGCTGGTATTTCTACGCGCTCGTCATTCCGATAAGTTTCGTCGCCGCGTTTGCCGTAGTCAAATTGCAGGGCGCCCTCGCGCGGTGGGCCTTCCTTCTGTTTTCAGGCGCTCTGTTTGTTGTGGAGCTTTTCGGTTTCTTCTCCATGCTCCTTCCTTACTACGCAGGATTCGCCGTGCCCGCCGCCGATGGCTGGGGAGTGGCGCCGGCAAATGCAGGCGCGATTCCCCTCAATGAAGCGCTCTGGCGCCTTCTTGCAAACAAGCCCGACTTCCTCAGCCCGTCCGTTCTCGCCGTCTCCGCCGCCACATACATCATCCTCTACCTGCTCCTGATGCTCATTTGGTCCAGAAACACGCTTGTGAAGGCCTCATCCTGAACCCATATCCGCGCATTACGGAACTCCACATCGAATTCCGCCAAACACAAATTCCCCCTTTTTAAAGGGGGACTAAGGGGGGATTTCTCGCCTCTGATTCTCTATGTAGGGGCACGGCGAGCCGTGCCCGAAAGACTGTTATCCAACCACCAAGACACAAAGACACGAAGAAAAGCAAAACCACGGATGCGCACAGATTCACACGGATTACTGAAACCTAATAAAATGCCGATGTAGGGGCCGGCACGCCGTGCCCGAAAAACACCAAGACGCGAAGAAAATTCAAACCACAGATCCACACGGATGGACACAGATGAACGCGAACACGCGGCCCCAGCCGCGCATTTAATCTTCCTCTTCTTGCTTCACCACGAATTCCACAAATTAATCGAATTATTTATACCGATTTATGTATTTTCTCGTAGGGGCACGGCGGGCCGTGCCCGGAAGATGTTATTTTCAACCGCGGCGTTAGCCATGCCTGCCACGCGTCTCGCGTGGTCATCTAAACCTTCCTTTTGTGTCATTCTGACCCCGGACATGATCCGGGGGAAGATCTCTCTTTTCAGACCTGGAACCTGAAACTCCAAACAGTGAACCTGAAACTGTTCTTCTTGCTTGGTAGCACAGGCGTCCCGCCTGTGGTCTTTCTTACTCCCGCGCCTCGCGGGATTTCAGTGGACTCTAGCTGTGGACTGTTACCTGCCTTTATCTCCTCCAACCTGAAACCTGGAACTTGAAACCTGGAACTACTTTTTTACCACGGAGGCCACGGAGACTCACGGAGAAAAGACGAAATCCAACCACCAAAACACCAAGGCACAAAGACGACTTTGAACCGCCATTTTCCTTTACAAGAAAAAGATCATATCCACAGGAGCAAACGGAGGGAACGGAGAATTCCTTCTGCCGACGCAAGCTTTGAAACTCGAAACCTTGAACCCGAAACATTGAAAACATGTAGCGCAGGCATCCTGCCTGCTATTCTAGTGCGGTTACATATATTGCCTAAATACTTTCTCCGGCTTTCTTGTTCCGGCTACCTGGGGACTGTGGACTGTTACCTGCCTTTCTCTTCCGACTTTGAACCTTGAACTGATTTCAGACCACGGATTAACCGGATTTTCACGGATTGTAGGGGCACGGCGGGCCGTGCCCGAAAGATGTTATTATCAATCGCGGCCCCAGCCGCGTCATTCTAACCTTCCTCTCTTGTCATTCTGACCCCGGACATGATCCGGCGGAAGAATCTCTCCTTTCAACCGCCCCCGCCTTTCGCAGGAAGGCTGTTGACTGTGGAATGTGGACTGTTATCTGCCTTTTTGCGACCTCTACCGCCTCTGCGGTTACATATTGCCTTACTGCTTTCTCCGGCTTTCGATTATCGGCCACAAAAAGTCCCGAAAAGCTCGAAACGAGTCCTATTCGGGCGTGCAGATTCAGCATCATTGATCCCGATGGGTGATCCCTCGAAACGCGGGACAGGACAGGGAACAAAGCGGCCAACAATCGTAGACAGTGAAGATCTAAATTTTGAAAAAGAAGCGGCTGTCGAGCTATGGGTGTTTCGTGCTTCCAAACAGAGGACTGTATCGCTAACAGCTGTCTTTCCCGCACGGGAGCCTTTGACCCCAATGTTCATGCTGATGCTGACCGCGATTCTGGATTTCGGCTCCGCCCCCTTTCTGAACGCAACCGCTCTCCATAAATTTTTCCCTTTTCGGCCATCATCCCTGCAGTCAAAGCATTGCTTCAATTGCGGGGGAGCTCCGCTTTTCCGCCTTTGCGGTTGTCCTCTGTATTATTTGGGGTTATTGCTCAAAAAACTCTACCATACTGCTCAAAAAACATTTGACAAATAGGTTAACTGAGAGATATAATCCGCCGTGCGCGCGCGGAGAGTGACCGACCTTTTCAGAAAAAACTTCTTCATCCCATATGCCTGCAGGAGGGCCTCATGAATAGAAAGCTTGTAACAGGATTGCTTACCAGTATTCTTTTGTTTCTTGGTCCTAAGGTCTTTGCGGATACTTACTATGTGAACCAGGCTGGTGGTGAAGACTTCACAGACATTCAAACGGCATTAGATACGGTGGCCGGAGGCGGTATTCACACGATCATCGTGCGAGACGGCACATACTACGAATGGGAGATTGATTTCAACGGGAAGGCACTCACCCTCCAATCCCAGAACGGGCCTGCCGCATGCGTCATTGATTGCCAAAATGCCGGTAGAGGTTTTATTTTTCACAGTGGCGAGACAGACGCATCCGTAGTCAAAGGCTTCACAATATTGAATGGCTTTGCGAGTGGGGGATACCTTGAGAATTTGGGGGGCGGAATTTATTGCAGAGACTCATCATCACCCATGATAAGCGATTGCGTTATAAGCAACTGCTCGAGCCAGGCAGGAGGTGGAATTGCCTGTTATTCGTATTCTTTGCCAATTATTACGGATTGTACTATCAGCGACAATATAGCGGCTGGGGGAGGTGGAATCTATTGTTACAACTACTGTTCCCCCACGGTGTCGGGTTGCACTATCACGGGAAACACAGCCACCGACGAACGTAGCGGTGGCGGTGGAATTCTATTCAGCTCCCAATGTTCCCCGGAAATCACGAATTGCACGATCGCCGGAAACTCCGCAACCGGCTTATATGGCGGAGGTGGTGGAATCAAGTGTAGTTATTACGGTTCGGCCACGATTTCAGACTGCACTATACGTGGGAATACGGCCAGTTATGGCGGGGGAATAGATGTTTCATATTACATTTCACCGCGTATTAAGGATTCTATCATAAAAGATAATTCTGCTAAGCGTGGCGGCGGGCTGTGCTGCTCTTATTCGGGGTCACCCTCTGTCATCAATTGCAAAATCACTGATAACGCCTCTGATTACGACGGTGGAGGAATATACTGCTCATATAGCGGCTCACCGAGGATCTCGAATTGCACGCTCAGACGAAATACGGCGGGATATCTCGGAAATGCGATTTATACATGGTTTAGCGCTTCACCATATATCAAGGACTCAATCATATGGGACAACGGCAGTTCACCGTATTCTACTCATATTGCTGTCATGGATGCGGAATATCCGTCGTCGCTGTACATAACCTACAGTTGTGTCCAAGGTGGTGAATCCGGCGTCCATGTAAGTCCAAATTGCACCCTGCACTGGGCCGAAGGGAACATCTCAACGAATCCCCTATTTGTCGACGATGGTCCTTTGGGAGATTCATATCTGAGCCAGATTGCCGCCGGCCAGTCGTCTAATAGCCCTTGTTTAAATACAGGAAGTGACGACTCAGACGATCTCGGAATGGATACCTACACCACACGCACGGATCATGTTTATGATTCTGGCGTCGTGGATATGGGATTTCACTATTTAGTGATTCCAGACTTGACTCACATAAACTTGTCCTCTCCACGAAACAAATTCATTCTATATTCTCCCCCCACATTTACCTGGCGGGTTGACGGAGGCACAAACAATGCTTTTGCATTGGAATTGTTTCTGGGTGACAAGAAATGGTCAACCAGAACATCCGAGACTAGTTGGACAATGCCGCAGTCATGGTGGAACAAGGTCCCTATCGGAAGTTTGATTAAATGGCAAGTTCGCGGAGTAGACTTGGACCACACGCCATTGACTGTCGTTTCCAGCGATGAACTATGGTCCTTTGTACGTTCTGACACCTATGAAACCTGGGACCTCTCTTGGAACGAAACATGGTTCTGCCCAGGTATGGGGGAGATCGGTTGGTCAAACAGTATTAATAGCATGGAGGTCGCATCTAGTGAAAACCGTTTCTCAGCCGCTGGAACTGATGCGAGCTCTTATATCGATAAGATATACGCTTTGAGCGGAGAACAGAACGGGAGCATAATTAGTTTTAATTTCGGTTTCTATGAAGACATTCAGAATCCAGATACCTTCTACTACAGGTGTACTGGAACTCGATCAGGCCAGATTATAACCGGAACTCTCACTGCACATGATCCAGCATCAGATTGCACGTTCGTTTCCGGAGACTTCACGGTGGAAATCGGCACAAATTGACAAATCAAGAACTGGCATTTTTTCAACCACTGAGCGCGGAGGAAAGACTAAATATAGCGTCCTAAATAATTGCGCATAATTTCCTAAGGGTCTGGTTAGGTTTGCGCCATGAATGAAACTGCGTGCAGACGGTCTCGATCAGCTC
>QZKU01000102.1 GCA_003598085.1 Candidatus Abyssobacteria bacterium SURF_5 | reverse complement strand
CTGCTTCTGTCCGATCGCGACGTAGATGCAATAGACATCACCGCCGCGCTGGTTGATGATGGTATCGACGGCGAGTGCCGTCTTGCCCGTCTGCCGGTCACCGATGATCAGCTCGCGCTGTCCGCGCCCGATGGGGATCATCGAGTCGATGCATTTCAGCCCCGACTGCAACGGCTCCTTGACCGGTTGGCGCTGCACGACGTTGGGAGAGCCGCCCTCGACGGGGCGGTACTTCTTCGCGTTGAGCGGGCCTTTTCCATCGACGGGCAGGCCGATGCCGTTGACAACGCGTCCGACCAACTCGGGCCCGACGGGCACCTGCAGGATTCTGCCGGTCCGTTTCACCTGGTCGCCCTGTTCGATTTTTTCAAAGTCGCCCAGGATGACCGCTCCGATCTGATCGATTTCGAGGTTGAGCGCCATGCCGAAAACGCTGTTGGGAAATTCGAGCATCTCGGCGGCCATGCAGCTCGGCAAACCCTTGATTCGGGCGATGCCGTCGCCGGCCTCGATTACGGTGCCGACCTCCTCTACATCGACCGAGATCTGCGACTCCTTAATATGTCGTCGTAGTATCTCTGATATTTCAGAGGGATCAAGCTTCAGTTCCAAGACTTATCCTCCCTTTAATGAGAAGCGGAAGATCACACTTCCATCTGCTTCTTGATCTGGGACAGCTTCTTTCTAACACTTCCATCCAGTACTTTGTCGCCGACCCTGACGATGACTCCGCCGATGATCGACTCGTCCACGCGCGTGCGCAGGTGCACGTCCTTCTTCGTCAGTCTGCGAAGCTCCCTGGCCAGCTCGTCCAGCATGCCGTCGGTAACCGGAAACGCGGTGGTCACCTCCGCCGTCACCTTCGCCCGGATCTCGCTCACCATGCGGTAGTATTCTTCGGCGATCTTGGGCAACAGGCGGCCGCGGTCCTGGTCGACGACCAGGTACAGGTGGTTGAGCAGGATGCGGCTGATCTTGTCACGGAGCAGATCGGCCAATGCGTCTTTCTTGCCTTCGGTTCTGACGTGCGGGTTGTGGATGAACTCCTTGACCTCGTAGTTCTTTTCGTACAACCGCTCGACTTCGTGGAGTTCTTCCTCCACCCGATCGGCGACGCCTTCAGCCGACGCCACGCGGAACAGGGATTCGGCGTATGCGCTTACGATTGGGTCAACCTTCATAGAGCCTGCCTACCTCGGATATGTACTGCTTGATCAGGTTAGTATGTTCGTCTTTATTGAGCGACTTCTGAATCACTTTCGAAGCCACTTGTATCGAGATGTCGGCGATCTGCGACTGGAGCTCCTTGATGGCTTTCTCCGTCTGTCGCGCGATCTCCTCCTGCGCCCGCCGGATGACCTGGTTGGCTTCTTCGGAAGCCTTGTTCAGGGCTTCCTTGCGCAGGCTTTCGCCGAGCTGCTTGCCTTCGTCGATGATCTTCTTGGCTTCGGTGCGCGCCTCATTGAGCTGGGCCTTGTACTGGGCGAGCATCTGCTGGGCCTCTTCGCGCGTCATCTCGGCGTTCTTGATATCGCCCTCGATCTTGTTGTTGCGTTCATCGATCATCGCGGTGATCCGCGGAAATGCGAACTTTCCCAGGACAAAAAACACAATGCCGAACGCGACAAGAGTCCACACCCAGAGATTCGGCTGCACCTGCATGGGAGAGCCTTCGTGCCCGCCTTCGGCCGCATGCTCCTCATGCGTTTCGGAAACGGCCTGTTCGACCGTCTCCTCCAGCTCGTGAACTTCCTGAGCCAGGTAAAACACGGTTTCGGCCACGTCATTCACCTCCATCTTGCGAGCGGAACACGCTCAGCGATTAAGAGCCCATGATGATGAAGCTGATGACGAGCGCGTACAGCGCGAGAGCTTCAATAAACGCCAGTCCGATGAACATGTTGGTGGTAAGCGTTCCGGTGGCCTCCGGCTGACGGGCCATGCTCTCGATGGCGCTTCCGACGAGCATTCCCATGCCGATGCCGGTCCCGAGTGCTGCGAATCCGATGCTAATTCCGGCGCCAAGTGCGCCGAGTCCCGTTAGGTCCATGTTGTCCTCCCTTGAATTACTCAGGCCTGTTGTTGCGCTCGACTTAGTGGTGTTCTCTGAGCGAATCGCCGATATACAGCGAAGAAAGAATCGCAAAGATGAACGCCTGAATCAGAGCGACAAAAATTTCAAATATGAGCATGCCCACCACCCCGAGGAACGGGAAGGGAGCAAGCGCCATCCAGAAACTGCCTTTGGCGAACAAGGTGGCCGCGCCCATCGCGAAAACCACCAGCACGGTATGGCCCGCGAACATGTTGGCGAAAAGTCGAACCGCCAGCGCAAAATGTTTCGCAAAAAGGCTGATAATTTCCACCGGAAAGATCACCGGCAGCAACAACCACGGTACGCCGTGAGGCGCAAAGCTCTTGACGTAGCCGCCGATGCCTTTCTTGCGGATGCCGGTCACCAGCACAACCAGAAACACGAGAACCGCGAGCGTAGCGGTCACGTTCACGTTCGAGGTGGCTGTGTAGCCGTACTTGTCGAGCGGAAAGATGCCGACCACGTTACAGAAAAAAACGAAGAAAAACAGCGATGCGATGAATGGGAAATACGGCAGTCCCTCATGCCCAATCGTATCGATCACCATCTTCTCACGGATGAGCGTGAGCAGGGTTTCGACGGCGCCCTGATGCCTGCCGGGCACCATCGCGCGCCTCCCGCCGAGATAGATGGTCAGGAAGGCGGCGGCGGCGGCAATGAACATCCAGACGACCGCCTCATTGATGGAGAGATAGGGCCCCCATTCGACGAGGTTATGCAGTTGCGGGTGTGGTATTTGCAAAGCTCTTACCTCCTATCCGACGCCTGCTTCTGCTGGCGGATTCCCCCGAGTGTCCTGAACATCTGCACGATCGTCAGCACGGTGAACGTGCCGACCAGCCCGATGCAGGCGGCGACAAAGTTCACATTGCTCGCGCGAGAGAGAGTCCACAGCAGCAGCCCGATGAACCCGAATCGAAAAACAAAACCGCCCAAAACAATCGCCTGTCCGTAGCGGATGGTTGAAGGTCGAATGAGCGAGGCAATCGATTTCGCCAGCGAAAAATCCATCGCCGCCGCTGCGATTCCCACCGCCAGACCGACGATTACAGGCACTACATTCATTTACTTTTCCTTATCTCTTGAATCCGTACGCTCCTTATCGCCGCCGTCGCCCAGTTCCCTCCGCAGACTGGTCAGCGTCCGATACGCCGAGCGAATCGCGGCAGCACCCCCCAGAATCACTCCGCCGATGGTGAACCACGGCGATTTCCCCGTTTTCGCGTCCAGCCACCGTCCGATCAGTAGGGGGACAATCACGGCAACAGCCATTTCGACGGAAAGCGTAAAGGCAATGCCCCAACTGACAAGAAATTTGTTGCGGTCCCGGTTCATAGCCGCGCTGGTTCCACCCATCCGGTCCGCGACGGCGCCATTCGTGTTTCCACGAAAGCTTCCTGCCGCGAATCACGTATCCCGGTTCGCCGTTCGCGCCGCCCAATTTGTGCGGGCGATGGGGTGCAGGCTTACCCGAGTATCCGCTGCAGCATTGGCGCGATGGTGTCTCGGGCCAATCCGATAACCGTTCCAGGGGCAACGCCGAAAACAATCGTGAACAGCGATGCAGTAACAGCCGCGTACATGGTTGACCCGGCCATATCCCCTTCTGCGACGGCTCCCGCTTCCGACTCTTTCATGTACATGTATACGATAACGCGAATATAGTAAAACGCAGCGATCACGCTGTTGATCACGCCGATAACGGCCAGTTGCGTGTTTTCCGTATCAATAGCCGCTTTGAAGATGAACAGTTTCCCCACAAATCCGAAGGTCGGCGGAATGCCGGCAAGCGAGAGCAGCAGAATCGCCATCAGCATGGCGGTCAGCGGCCTTCGTTTCGCCAGTCCCGCATAATCGCTCAACGATTCGTGCGGGTCGCCTTCCCGCGCCAACGTGATCACGATCGCGAATGTGCCCAGGTTCATGAACATATAGGCGAACAGGTACACCATCACGCTGATTATCGACTCCGAAATCAGGGCACCGCGCAGGGTAATCCGGGATGTGACCTCCATCGCCGATCCGGCCGAAACGACGCCGATCAGCAGGTAGCCGGCGTGCGCAATGCTCGAGTACGCGAGCATGCGCTTGATGTTGCTCTGGGCTACCGCGACCACGTTGCCCACGATCATTGTCAGGATCGACAATAACATGAACAGCTGCGTCCAGTCGAGCACCAGCGTGTTGAACGTGGTCAGATACACGCGCATGATAACCGCAAAACCCGCCACCTTCGGGCCGACCGACATGAACGCCGTCAGCGGTGTCGGCGCTCCCTCGTATACGTCCGGAGTCCACATGTGGAAAGGAACAGCGGCGATTTTAAAAGAGAACCCGACGGTCATTAACACCAGCGAAAGCGTGATCAGGCTCGGATTGAGCATCTGGGTTATCTGTTTGCCCGATTCCGCGCTCTTGGTGAAATCGAGATATTCCGCGATCCCGGGGAGGCTGGTGGTGCTGGTGATCCCGTAGAAGAACGATATGCCGTACAGCAGGATCGCGGACGCGAACGAGCCGAGCAGAAAATACTTGATCGAGGCTTCGCTCGAGCGCGGGCTTTGCCGCTGGAACCCCGCCATCAGATAGATCGAGATCGCCATCAGCTCGAGCCCGATGTAGATGGTGAGCAGGTCGTTCCCTGCCACCATCACCATCATTCCCAGCGTCGCGAACAGGATCAGCTCGAGGTATTCACCCATGCTGATGTTGAAAAGTTTCAGGTAGCGCGGCGACATGAGAACGGTGAACGCCGCGGAAAGAATGAAGATGATCTTGAAAAACTGCGAATAGGTATCGACGGCGACCATCCCGCTGAATGCGGTCTCGTCCCTGCTCCAGATCGCGCCCGTCATCAGGAGCGAGATGAACAGGCCGGCGAGCGCCAGCACAGCCAGTGACATTGCCCTCCGTGGCTTGAGGAAAATGTCGGCTGCCAGGATGAGAAGCCCTGTTAACGCAATTACCACCTCGGGCGCGATAGCTGAAATATCTATTGCCGGTAGTTGCATCTATTCACTCCACTAGTGTACCGGGTGGCCGGACTCGTGAGCGGAAGCATGCGAATCGGCCTGGACCGGCATGACCTCACCCGATGCCTCTTCCAGTTGGCGCGCGCCTTCGCCTGCTGAACCATGAACCGGTTCGCCCTCGTCGGCGTGTTCCGAATGGGCCGGCATCGCATGCGCCTGGCCGGAAGCCTTCGCCTCCTCGCGAGCCAGTTGCTCCTGCATCAGCGCCTTCTCTTCCGCCGCCGCGACCGGATTCGTGATCTCGACGGTATTCGCGACAGCCGCTTCCATAAATTTGAGGAACGGCTTCGGATACACGCCGATCCAGAAGCAGAGGAAAATGATCGGAATCAGCGTCATCGCCTCGCGGAGGTTGAGGTCCTTGAGCTTCATGTTTTCCGGATTCTCGAGCTTTCCGAACATCACGCGCTGGAACATCCACAACATGTAGGCTGCGCCGAGAACAATGCCGCTGGTGGCCAGAAGCACCATCAGCGTCGAGATAGCCTCGTTCACGACGACCGATTTCATCCACAGCGCCTTGAACGCGCCAACCAGAATCGTGAATTCGCCGATGAACCCATTGAGCCCCGGCAACCCGATCGAGGAAAGCGTCACGATCATGAACATCGCCGCATAGACCGGCATCTGCTTGCTCAGCCCGCCGAAGTCCTTGATCATGCGGGTGTGCCGCCGTTCGTAAATGAGGCCGACGGCCAAGAACAATGCCCCGGTGCTCAGCCCGTGGTTGATCATTTGGAGGATGCCGCCCTCGATGCCCTGCTGATTGAGCGCGAACACGCCCAGCATCACAAAGCCGAGGTGGCTCACGCTCGAGTAGGCGACCAGCTTCTTCATGTCCGGCTGCATCATCGCCGTGAGCGCGCCGTAGACAATGCCGATAACCGCCAGCGTGATCCCGTACGGCAGGAACCACATCATCGCTTCCGGGAACAGCGGCAGGCTGAAGCGCACGAAGCCGTAGGTGCCCATTTTCAGCAAGACGCCTGCCAGGATGACGCTGCCCGCCGTCGGCGCCTCCACGTGCGCGTCGGGCAACCACGTGTGGAACGGAAACATCGGCACCTTGATCGCGAAGCCGACGAAGAAGGCCAAGAACAGCCACCGCTGGATGTGGAACGGAATGTCGAGGTTGTAGAACCTCATGATTTCGAAGCTGCGCTCGCCCGTCTGATGGTAGTGGATAAACCACAGCGCCAGAATGGCCAGCAGCATCAGCACGCTGCCCGCCAGCGTGTAGAGGAAGAACTTGATGGCCGCATACAGCTTGCGCGGGCCGCCCCACACGCCGATGAGGAAGTACATCGGCACCAGCATCACTTCCCAGAAAACGTAGAACAGGAAGAAATCGAGCGAGAAGAAGACTCCGAGCATGCCGGTCTGCAAGAGCAGCATGAAGATGTAATACTCTTTGACGCGCTCGTGGATTGCCGACCATGACGAAAGCACCGCCAGCACTCCCAGGAACGTCGTCAGCATTACCAGCAGGATACTGATTCCGTCAACCCCGAAGAAATACTGCACTCCGAGGCTCTGGATCCAGTCGGCGCGCTCGACGAACTGGAGCACATGCCGGTCTTTGACAAAGCCCGAGACCAGCCGCAGCGAGACAATGAAGTCGACGAGCACAACTACGTTTGCAAACCATTTAATCGTGGTGTCCCGGCGCAGGAACAGCATGATGATCAGTGCGCCGACGACGGGAATATAGGTGATGATCGAGAGGATCGGCACCTGCAATCCCATCTCTGAATACGTCAGGATTTCCGGAGTCACTCCTCTATTCTCCCTTCTCTAGAGCATGCAAAATATGCCACATATATCGTTCAGCTTACCGTAAGAGGATATAGATGCTTAAAAGCACAAACGTCCCGATTGCCATAACCAGGGCGTAACTGTGGGCATAGCCGGTCTGCACGCGCCGCATCATTCCACTTGCCACTTCCACAATGCGGCCCGTCAGATTCACCAGCCCGTCGACGACGGTGCCGTCGAACAACATGCTGCCGGAACTGAACGCTTTGGTCGCGTATGCGGCTCCGTTCACGATGCCGTCGATGATATGGGCGTCAAACCAGCACAGCAGGTTGGCGAACTGCTTCGTCGCGTTGATGACGGCGAACTCGTATATCTCGTCCACGTACCACTTATTCACCAGCGCCTTGTGAAGCCCCTGGAACTTGTATGCGAGCAACTGCGGCATGTTCGGATTCTTGATATAGAAGAAATACCCGATGCCGATGCCGATACCCGCGAGCGCCACTGAAACCACCATCATGAACAGCTCGAGGCCATGCGAGGATTCTGCGCCGCCCCCGTGACCGGTCACTTCCGCGGCATACGCCAGGCCCGCGGTTGCGGCCGCATGCGCTCCCTGCGCGCCGTGCGAAGCCTGATCAAGCACGGGCGCCAGAAAATGATGGAAATGGTTTCCGCCGCCAAGAGCGGCCGGGATGCCCACCCATCCGCCGATCAGCGAGAGGACGGCCAGCCCCATGAGCGGATAAATCATTGCGCCCGGCGACTCATGCAGGTGATGCTCCGCCTCGTGCGAAACGCGGGATTCGCCGAAAAACGTCAGAGACACGAGGCGCGTCATGTAGAAAGCCGTCATTGCCGCGGTGGCGGCCCCGATCGCCCACAAAAACTTCCCCCACATCGGCCCGAGGATCGGCGAATTGTAGGTGAACGCCTTCCACAGAATCTCGTCTTTGCTGAAGAATCCGGCGAACGGAGGAATCCCGGCGATTGCGAGATAGGCGATCATGAACGTCCAACACGTGTGCGGCATGTATTTCCTCAGGCCGCCCATGTTGCGCATGTCTTGGTCGCCACTCATGCCGTGGATCACGCTGCCGGCGCCAAGGAACAGCAGCGCCTTGAAGAATGCGTGTGTCATCAGGTGAAATATTCCGGCAAAATAGGCCGCGACTCCGCAGCCGAGCAGCATGTATCCGAGCTGGCTCACCGTCGAATACGCCAGAACCTTCTTGATATCGTTTTGCGCAAGACCGATAGAGCCGGCGAAGAAAGCCGTGCCCGCGCCAACGGCGGCCACAAGGATCAGGCTTGCAGGCGCCATCGAATACAGCACGTTGGCCCGCGAAACCATGTAGATACCGGACGTGACCATCGTGGCGGCGTGGATGAGAGCGCTGGTAGGCGTGGGGCCTTCCATCGCGTCGGGCAGCCACACATACAGCGGTATCTGCGCTGATTTTCCGGTCGCGCCGACGAAGAGCAGCATCGTTATCGCGGTGACTATCCCGCCTCCCACCGCCAATCTGTGCGGGGCCTCCGCGAAAACCGTCTCATAATCGAGCGTGCCGAAGACCGAAAACATCAGCAGCATGCCGAGCACAAACCCGAAGTCGCCGACACGGTTGGTGACGAACGCCTTTTTCCCGGCCGTCGCGGCCGAATCCTTCTCGAACCAGAACCCGATGAGCAGATACGAGCACAGGCCGACGCCCTCCCACCCGATGAACATCAGCAGGAAATTGCCGCCGAGCACCAGGATGAGCATCGCGCACGTGAACAGATTCATGTAAGCAAAGAACCGGTACTGGCTCGGGTCCTTGTGCATGTAGCCGTACGAATAGACGTGAATGAGGAAACCGACGCCGGTGACCACCAGGATCATGACGGACGAAAGCGCGTCCAGGTGAAGCTTGAACGGCACCTTGAACGCGCCCATTTCGATCCACGTGAACAGCTCGCGCGTGAAGACGCGCGAGCCTACTGCATTCGGCTCGATGTACCGGTAAAGCGCAACCACGCTGAGAACTGAAACGACAAAGGAGAGGAAAATCGTCGTGCATCCGATTATCGCGGGAACAAGTTCCGTCTTTCCTTTGAACAACGGGCGGCCGAGCACGCCGATAACCACAAAACCGATCAGAGGAAACAGCGGAATCAGCCAGATGTAATTCAGTATTTGTTCCATCGCGTGTCCTATTCAATCACCATTTCAGCGTGTTCGCGTCGTCTATGTTGACGCTCCGGTACAATCGGTATAAAGCTATCAATATGGCAAGTCCCGTGGCCGCCTCGGCCGCGGCGACCGTTATGACGAAAACGGCGAAAACCTGCCCCTGCGCCGAATGGTGATAGTTGGAAAAGGCGATCAGGTTCAGGTTGACCGCGTTGAGCATGAGTTCCATTGACATGAATATTACGATCAGATTACGCCTCGTGAGGAAACCCAGCATCCCGATGCCGAACAGGACGGCACCGAGAATCATTGTTTGCTGCAGCGGAATCATTGAAGTTCTTTCTCCCTTGCGGAAACGGATGTCGTGCTTCGCCGAGCCAGGATGACCGATCCGATCATCGCCACCAGAAGCAGGATCGAAGCTATCTCGAACGGATAGAGGTACTGCAGGAATAAATCCTTCGCAAACGCTTTCGTTGAATCGGTTGCCGCCGCCGCGGGTTCTCCGATTGCAAACGGCTCGATGCCGGTCAGGCTGACCGCGACAACAACAACCATGATCAGCGCCGAGAAAACGGCCGCGAATACGACTTGGCCCGGCTTATGGAAAGCTTTGCGCAGCGTCGAATCCTTCGAGAGGTCGACAAACATGATGACGAAAATATACAGGACCAGGATGCCGCCCGCGTAGATGATTATCTGGATCGCGGCGACGAACTCGGCATTCATCAGAAGATAGAGGCCGGCCAATGCGAAGAACGTCACCAGCAGCCACAGCGCCGAGTGCATCGGATTGCGGCGCGTGACCACCATGAAGGCCGAAACCACGGTGATAATCGCCAAAATCTGGAATGACAGCATAATCCCTTTTATCCCTTTGCCGGCATGACGCTGGCGACCCACGCCGGCGCGCCTTCCTCATCACGCAACACCGAAGCGTCGAGCTTGCCGATCAGCGCCTGGACCGCCCGATAATTATGCGAGGGCACGCTGACCACGCGGGGAGGTAATTCCTCGCTGATGAGAGCAGGCAGCTTGACCGAGCCGCCGTTTTTCGTTTTGACCACAACCGGCGCGCCGTTCTCGACGCCCAGCGCCTTCGCGTCGTCTTCGCTGATTTCGATCGCCTCGTCCACCCGCAGTTTCGCCAGGCTGCGCGAATGCAGCGAGACCGAGCCGCCATAATGCAACATGCTATCAAATGTCAGCACAAAAGAATAGGTGTCATCAGCCGCCGGCCGGCCTTCAACCACCAGCGACAGCTTGTGCCGTCCGGCCGGGGCCACTTTTTCATATTGCCAGGGCTCGCCTTTGGCAAGGCGGGCCTTATCCGTCAGAAAATCATAAATCGGCACATTTTGCGCGATTTGAACGCGCGCCGCCTCAACCGTCTCCATCGAAGCGAGCCCAAGCCGCTGCCCCAGTTGTGAAATTATCGACAGGTCGCTCCGGCTCCGCTCGATCGGCTCGATCGCCTTCGAGCTATGCTGAACGATCCTGCAGGCGTTGGTGTAAGAGCCTTCCCGCTCCGCAAAACTGCTCGCCGGCAATACGACGTGCGCCAGGTCGGCTACCGGCCCTGCAAATACATCTTGCACCACCAGCAGTTCCAGCTCACGGAGCGCATCCATCCCGATCCCGAACAGCGACATCTCCTTCTGGATGTCGCTCCCCATAAGGTACAACGCCTTGATGTCGCCAGACTCCATGGCCTGACGGATGTTCGGAACGCCGGATCCGTTTTGCGCGGTCGCCGTCTCTTTATAGCCGGGCAGGAAATCGGGCGAAATCCCCAGATCAAGCGCCCCCTGCGCATTCCCTTCGCAAAGCAGCGAGAGCACCTTGCCGCCTTTCAGCACGGCAACATTGATCGCCGCACTTGCAACCGATGCGTTCAGCGCCGATTGCAGGCTGCCGGGCGCGAGAACCAGCAGAAATTTCTTCGATGCGGAAATCGAATTTGCCATATCGGAGATGATGTCAGGATCGATCCCCGTGCGCGTCGCCGTATCCCCGAGCGAATATTTCATCACATGCAGCTTCAGCTTATCATAACCATCCAGCTTCTCGAGCGATTCCTTGTTGAGGTCGTTTTGAGAAAGCAGAATGTTGGTCAGGCAATTTAATAATGCCGTCTCTGCGCCGGGCGAAGTCCTCGCATATTGCGCGCATTGAGTGGTCAGCTTGTTGGAGCGATGGCCGATCACCAGCACTTTCGCCGTCCCGCTATTATGCACCCGCAGGAGTTCGAGAGCGGCCACCGGATGTGTCGTGATGATGTTTGAATCGACAACCAGGATCGCGTCGGCTTCGTCCAGATCGGACAGCGTCGCGGTCGGCGCGGGAATCCCGTAGACGCCGGTCATGGCATGAATGATTGCATGATTGGAAAGATGCGCCGGCGTATCCACTCTGTTCGAGCCAAGACCCTGTCTCATCAGACGTTGGAACGCGAAGAGCGCTTCGTTCGTGCATCGAGCCGAAGCCAGTCCGGCGACACTGTCGCCGTCGTGCGACGACACAATCTCCTTGAGCCTCTGCGCTGCGTAATCCAGCGCCTCGTCCCAGGAGACGGACTGGAGGCTGCCGTTTTTGCGAACGGCGGGGGCGCTCAGCCGCGCTTCGCTGTGGATCGCGTCTTTGCCGAATCTGCCCGCCGAGCACAGGTTCCCCCGGTTGTGCCCCTGGAAATCGCCGACGGTAACGCGAAAAACCTTGTTGTTGCGGACATTGAGCTCGTACTGGCACCCGACGCCGCAGAACGTGCAAACGGAATTGACCTTTTTCAGTTGCCACGCGCGCGCGCTGTAGCGGAATGTGTTATCGATGATAGCGCCGACCGGGCAGACCGACAGGCACTGTGAGCAGCTCTCGCACGCATACCCGCCGCTTTCGGTCGGGCCCACCTTCGAGGTGTAGCCCGCCCTGACGACGTAATCGATCGCGCGCGCTCCCTGGATTTCCTTGCAGACTTGGACGCATCGCCCGCACATGATGCAGCGTGTGTGCCAGATATCGAGCAGAGGAGAAAGCTCTTCTTTCGTTTTCTCCGGTTTCGGCGCCGTGAACCGCTGTTCCAGAACGGACATATTGACCGTTATATCCTGGACCAGACATTCGCCCGCCTTATCGCAGACCGGGCAATCAAGCGGATGATTCAACAGCACGAACTGCAGCATTTGTTTGCGCTGCCGGATGATTTCTTCGCTGTCGGTGCGAACAACCATGCCCTCGCGCACTTGCGTGTCGCAGGAGGCTACCGGCCGTTTCTCGCCGTCAACCTCGACCAGACAGATCCTGCACGCGCCGATGGGCGACAGCTTCGCGTGATAGCACAGCGTGGGAATATAGATGCCGGCGGATTGCGCCGCCTTTAGAATAGTGGTCCCCTCAGGGACGCTCACCTTTTGTTCGTTTATCGTCAGGGTAATCATCGGAAGATTCTTCTCGCTCCGTCTCTGTCCTCGGGTCAGGCGGTCATAATGATCCGGTAACATCTCATACAGCGTTCGGCCTCGGCCGCCGCGGCCTGTTCACTGAAGCCAAGCTCGACCTCGTCGAGGTTGCCGATGCGCTCCTTCGGCGGGAGCGCGGGCATCTGCGCCCGCTTCAGACCGCTTGTGCCGGCGCAGTATTCGGATTTGTCAACAGGGCCGAGCGCGTTGACGATTGCGCGCAGGCGCTGCAGCCGCTCGAATTCTGCGTGCGTGCCGCCGTTCAAATATTTGTCGATCGAGACCGCCGCCTGCAGGCCGGACTGTACCGCCGCGATGACCGATTGCGGTCCGGTTGCAACGTCGCCGCCCGCAAAAACGCCGGGGAGCGTCGTCTGCAACGTGTCGGGGTCCACCTCGAACGTTTCGCGCTTGCTTATGCCGAGTCCCTGTATTTTCCTGAAGTAGTCCAAGTCCGGCGCCTGACTCACCGCAGCTATGATCAAATCGGTATCTATGGTAAACTCCGAGCCCTTCACCTCGACCGGACGCCGCCGGCCGCTGGCGTCGGGTTCGCCGAGTTCCATGCGAATGCATTCCAGACCGACCACTTTCCCGTTTTTCCCGATCACGCGCACGGGCGCGGCCAGAAAATGCAGTTTCACGCCTTCGTGTTCGGCTTCTTCGACTTCCCACGGGCTCGCCGGCATCTCCTTGCGGGTGCGCCGGTAGACGATATTGACGTCTTCATACCCGAGATGCAGCGGCACGCGCGCGCAGTCAACGGCCGAGTTGCCGCCGCCGATGACGATTACCTTCCTGCCCAGGCGCGTCTCGTCGCCGAGGTTGACGCGGCGCAAGAATTCCATCGCGTCCAGCACGCCTTCGTTCTCGTCCTCGCCGGGTATGCCGAGTTTTTTCCCCTTCATCGCGCCGATGGCGAGGAAGACGGCCTTGAAGCCCTGGTCGAACAAGTCCTGCAGCGAAAAATCTCTGCCGAGCGCGCTGTTGGTCTTCACCGTGACGCCGTATTCCTGCACCTGCTCGATTTCGCCGTTGACGATGTCGCGCGGCAACCGATATGCGGGAATACCCAGATGCGTCGTGCCGCCGACAACAGGAGCGGCCTCGAAAATAGTCACGTCATAATCCCACGAGGCGAGTTCGCGCGCGCACGTGGCGCCCGCCGGACCCGACCCGATGACGGCTACTTTCCCCTTTTCCCCGGTTGATTTGTGGGGCTTAAGGCGGAACTGCTTCTGCTTGATCAGCTTTTTTTCGTAATCGGATACGGCTCGCTTCAAATAGGCAATCGAGATCGGCTCGTCGACATTGCTGCGCTTGCACAGTTTCTCACAGGGATGGAAGCAGGCGCGGCCGCAAATCGCCGCGAATGGATTGGGCGCGCGCGCAACGTCAATGGATTGGTTGAATTTTTGTTCTCGAATAAGCTCTATATAACGGGCGGCATCGGTCGTGGCGGGACACCCGAAATTGCACGGCGCGATCATGATCGATTCGGTCGCGGGCGCCTCGCATTTCTTGCCGTTGAGATGGGCCTCGAACTCGGCCTTGAAATTGGTGAGGGCGTCAACGAGCGGTTTCTCCATCGCGATGCCGAAGCCGCACAAAGCCCCATTGCGGACATCGGCGGCGAGCGACTTCAAAAGGTCGAGGTCGGCTGCGCGGCCTTCTCCAGCCGCGATCCGGCGCAGCGTATCCAATATCACGCATGAGCCGACTCGGCACGGAAAACACCTGCCGCAGGATTTCGCCTGGACCTGCTCGAAGAACTTCACCATCAACTGGACGATGCACACATCCTTGTTCAAAAGGACGATGCCGCCCCAGCCGATCACCGCCTTCAGGTCCGGCGGGCATTTGCCGTTCTGGAAAAACTTCTGGTGAGCCGATGGGATTTTTTCCGCGGATTGCTCGTCAACGAGTTTTCCGCAGGGATTCACAAACCAACTGTCAAAAAGAATCTCAGCCAATGATTACTTCTCCCAATACTCTTCTACCGCGCTGATTCTGGGGCGAATGCGCGGTTTGCTACCGGTACGAAGTTTTGGAGGGTTTTTGGAGGCCCGATATCCAGACGTACAGCTACCGGTTTTCAAGCGGCCTCGAAAATTACAACTTTATTTTATAACATGTTTCTGAGATGTTGTCAAGAATTTTCCGAATGTCCAACGGACAAAGAATCTTTTTGTAGCCTTTGGCGATTTTTTTACGCCAAGCGAAATTTCGAGCTCCAATAGAGCGGCGCGATCAGACCGAGCGCGCCTTCCCGAGTCTTTCTTCGTATCGGTTTTGGACAGATTATCATACATCCATATATAATTAATGAAAGACTGGGGGTGACCCATTCATCCATGTCATTCTTGGAACACTCAGCCATCTCATTCTCAGGCATTGTTCTTATCATTCGCAGGAGCATTCATCTTGTCATTCTGAGGAGCATTCATCTTTGTCATTCCGAGGAGCATTCATTTTTGTCATTCTGAGGAGCGAAGCGACGAAGAATCTCTGCCCTCGCACAAACGCCTAACCATGGAGTAGAGAGAAGAGAGGAGAACTTCCCATGACTCCACCCAATAGCGTCACCCTCCTGTGGCACGGGGCAGCCCACTATCATATCATCTATAATAACACCCGGATCGTGATCGATCCGCTGTATACGCGCCTGCCCGGCGACACGCCGCACCTGCCGGTCACAAGAGACGATGTCGAAAAAATCGACTGCCTGCTGCTGACCCACGGCCACCTCGACCATTCGAAGGACTTCCCGTATCTCGCCGCAAAACACAATCCGCTCACCTACGCCCCAGCGGCATGTCTGTCGAAAATCCATCACCTACCCTTAAAAAGCGGGCTTCCTTATTCGGCCGCCGGCATTTCAACCGCAAGTGGTCCGGAGGGCGGTCCAACGCAAACTCCTTTCAAAATATCTTCGCCGGCGCCGGCATCAGCAGAACCCGAAGACCGGATTGCATATCCTGGGTCGCCTTCTCTCCCCCTTTCGGAAAGGGGGACTGAGAGACTGTCCTATAATGGGTTGGCGCCGATGACAGAACGGTATCGACAAGTCAGAGTAACCCGTCATTCCTGCGAAAGCAGGAATCCAGGGTCTGGAAAAAGAAGACAAATCTCAATCACGGGACAGCCTCCTGAGGGGGATTTAGGATTACCCGCGACCGGTTCTCTTCATGCGCTTGAACAAGTAAAAGGAAAATCTTTCGATATCGCCGGCATCTCGATCACGCCCTATCAGATCGGCACCGAGGAGATCGATTTCTGGTTCATCCGCGAGATGTTCATCCGGCCGTGGAAACATCGGAAACCGGCCGCGCTCGCCGATGGCTTTCGCTGGCTGGCTCGCAACCTGTTCGGCAACTGCTTCGCGTTCCTCTTTTCGTTTCCGCCGAATGGCGGTACCATGCTCTATTTCGGCAATCTGACGAGCGAGGTGGACGAGCTGGACTCTATCGAGCGCGTCGACGTGCTCGCGATCCCCTTCTGCCCGGCGAACAACCACTGGCTGCGCGACACGCAGTTCCTCATCAACCGATTCCGTCCTGCCGTCGCGCTCATCCACCACTTCGACAACTTCATGAATCCGTTCACCCTCTACCGCTACATGAACCTGGACGACTACCGAAGCGCCGTCCGCCGGAAATGTCCCGAAACGAGATTGTATTTCTCGAAGTTCTATAAGGAGGTGGAGCTCTCGGAGATTGCCGCAATAAGGACGGCAAGCGAAGGGTAAGGACTATCGGGGGTGTGGGTTACTGGTCTTTACTTTCCGGCGGCGCTGGTGGGATCGGGGACTCAAGCAAGGCAATTAGTTCAGGGATATTCAGGCTGCATAGACGATCTCTTTATTATTCATGATTGCGTGGCGGCGGAAGGGATTACGAATTGTCCCTTTCTCAACAAGGTCCACCTCACGGCCAAAAATGGCCTTCAATTCATCTATCATATCGATCCAATCGTACAGGCTCCAATCCGCATCATCGGAGAAACTTATGAGCACATCTATATCGCTGTCAGGCCCAAAATCCTCTCGCAAAACAGAGCCGAACAGAACGAATTCTTTGATCTTCCATTTCTCGCAAAAAGCAGCGATTTTTTCTCTCTCAATCTGAATCTGCGCGGCCATGCGCACTCCTCTCTTGATTCCCCGCGACCAGCTTCTAAACTCATTTTATTGACGCACATTCCTAAAGTCAAGGTGCAGGAAAAATATTTCTCCGCATGAACGAGAACCTTGCTAGCCTCAAAATTTCTTCGATCTCTTTATAACTTTTGGATTCTGCAATCTTTATTGCAGTCACACCGTCTTCGGCTTTCACGTCCACTTCGGCTCCGTTGGCCAAGAGGGCCTTAATGGTCTCGACATGGCCATTCATTGTGGCGCACATCAGCGCCGTCACACCTTTACTATTTCTTATATCTGGGTCCATTCCTGAAGCCATAAAGAGTTCAACCGTTTGCGTATTTCCTTGAGCTGCTTGAGAAACGAACTCTTCATCGGTGTAAGCCACATTGGCCAATTCCAGTTTTTTTCGGGCAACGAAAGAAAGGTTTTCTGCAAGCCTGTTCTCCTCATACAGTTGTGTCTTCTGAAGAAAAGTTGTGCTCTGTTCCACCAGCCTATTTACCGTCTCCATTTCCTTTTGAGTCAGATGAATGTAGGTATTGGTTTCAAGGGCAAGAAATCGAATGACCTCTAAGACGTCAACAGCGATATCTGGCATTCCGTGGAGTTCAATGCTCCACAATTTGGGCTTGAAGTGTGCGAATTCGTTTCTGAGTTCAGATACCATTAATTCGACGGATTTCCTTTGGCTTTCCGTCAGATGGAGGTGCTTGCTGTGACTGAGCATTTTCATATGGTTGGGATCCTGGCACAACTTCAGCACATCCCAAATCCCGAGAAGCTTTCCCCTCCCCCTGTTAAGACTTGTATCATCTGTGCCGCACGCGGCTGCCACTGCAAAACCGTAAAGCGCACCGTGCAAAGCAATAATTACCCATTTCCACGCCTTTGTATTCTCCGGCGTCTCTCTGATAAAGAGGGAGGCGCGTTCAAGGTAATCCAATGCGTTCGTTTCTTCCTTCAATCTTAGCCATCGAGTTTCCGGAGGTTGTTGTTGCATATCCTTTCCCCCTATTTATGACGATTGGCCCTCTTTGATAGTGATTATAAGGCCAAAACTTATTGCATGTAAAGCCAGAATTGTAGCGGAAGTTACCTACCCGCGAAACGCTCACGGATCCCCAAATCTGTATGGGAGACGGGGGTAATAGAAGTTAGTATCTTTCACAACCTTCTTCACTCTTATTTTGTTTTCTTTGACATACCTGAATATTCTTCCTATAATCTAATTGGGGATTCGGGAAGAAAGGCTACGGACGCGACAGCATGAAACAACCTTTATCGGAAGTGTTCGGATATCTCATTTCTGATACCTCTGAAAGGGCCGTTCGGTACCGCACAAAGAAGCTTTGCCCGTTCAACAACAAGGTGCCGAATTGCACGAAGGATAAGGCAAAGGACCCTTTGGGGGTGTGCAGCATCTATTATGATAGTGGGCCGGTCATTACATGCCCTGTCCGTTTTCGCGAGGATTGGCTGATAACGGATGATGCGGCATCTTTTTTCTTTGCCGAAGGAACCCAGTGGAGTTCACTTGTGGAAGTTCGCCTGAATGATGCAAACAGCAAATCAGCCGGTAATATAGATGTAGTCCTCGTTGCATATGACCGGAACGGAAAAGTATATGACTTTGGCGCTCTTGAGGTGCAGGCGGTGTACATATCTGGCAATGTTCGCGAACCTTTTGAGCACTATATGACCAACCCGGCACAACGCATAAATATGGATTGGTCGGATCAGCCGAACTACCCGCGACCTGATTATCTGTCTTCTTCGCGAAAGAGACTGGCTCCTCAGCTTCTCTTCAAAGGCGGCATTCTAAACAGCTGGGGAAAGAAAATTAGCGTTGCCTTGAATAGATCATTCTTTGAAACATTGCCGAAGCTTAAACGGGTTCCAAAGGATAAGGCTGATATCGCCTGGTTCGTCTATGACTTGGAACTGAGAAAGAGCGAATGCGATCCCGATCGATACGCGCTGACAAAGGTGGATGAGGTATTCACTCAATTTGGCGCCTCTCTTGCCACAATTACAACTCCGGCGGTGGGTGATGTGGAGCATTTCATCAAGCTTCTTCAGGAAAAACTGGACGAGCAACTTGAGACACCACCCAATAACAGATCTATTGAAAGGCCATTCTGAAATGCGAGACGCTCGACAGACATTTCTGTTTGCGGATTTTGAAGAAAAAGCTTCACCGAAACCGGTGAATGTGGCGTCGGTCCCACAGAGAAGCCCTTTTCGCTATCCGGGTGGCAAGACGTGGTTTGTGCCAACTTTCCGGGAATGGCTGAAAAATAAGAGCCTACGGCCTCGCCTGCTCGTTGAACCTTTCGCTGGCGGCGGCATAATTAGTTTGACCGCTCTTTTTG
Organism: Candidatus Abyssobacteria bacterium SURF_5; assembly: GCA_003598085.1. Taxonomy (NCBI): domain Bacteria; kingdom Pseudomonadati; phylum Candidatus Hydrogenedentota; class Candidatus Abyssobacteria; species Candidatus Abyssobacteria bacterium SURF_5. The sequence continues at coordinate 10,591 of QZKU01000102.1, read as the reverse complement.
AAAATCTGGTCGATACTGTACTTATGGTAGAACTGGACGAGGAAATCGCTGCCGTGTGGCAGTCTATCGTCGCCGGCGAGGCGCGATGGCTCGCAAAGCGCATTCTGGAATTCGACCTTACAAAAGAGGCGGTAATTACGGAAATTTCGAAGAAGCGCCGGTCAGCACGGGAGCGCGCTTTTCAGACGATCCTTAAAAATCGCACTTTCCACGGCGGAATACTTGCCGAAGGATCAGGGTTTCTAAAATATGGCGAGAACGGCAAAGGCGTTCTTTCGAGATGGTATCCCCGCACGCTTGCCAAACGCTTCGAGAATCTTGAACTGGTCGCGGATCGAATCGAGTTCAGATGCTCCGATGGCCTGGATGTCTTACAAGAATTTGCATCCGCACTCGATGTGGTGTTCTTTATTGACCCACCTTACACGGCAGGCGGAAAGAAGGCAGGTAAACGCCTCTATCGTTATTTCGAACTGGACCACGAAAAGTTGTTCTCGATCTGCGAGAAGTTGAAAGGAGATTTTCTCATCACATACGATAATGCAGATGAAGTCAAGGCGCTGGCCCGCGAGCACAAGTTACAAATGCGGCTCATGCCAATGACAAATACTCATCATGCGAAAATGGAAGAGCTTGTAATCGGGAAAGACCTTTCCTGGATGGACGCTTTTCCTGCAGTTCACGAGCCTCCCGCCAGTTACGTCCGTTCGAAGAAGCGAAGACGCTGTAAGGTTAACCATTAGAATTTTAGAAATGGATAGGCGAGAAACGAGCTTAATGGGGTATCGCTACCCGATGAATGCGTGGGAGATGAAGATCAAAAACCTGGAAGATGAACTGTACAAGGCCCGAATCGCTATAATCCGCCTCATGCCGGAGCGCATTCAGTCGATCTTAAGTAGCTTTTATTCCTGCGAATCCCGGCAGGAATCAATTGCCTGGGAGCACAACGTGATTGAGCAGCTCATTGGTTTTGCGACAATCCTATCCCGTGAAGAGGGATCATACTTATCAGATCGGGCTTATTGCCCGTTGTGCGGTGATGGTAGCTCATCAGCGTATGAAAGAGGTTTCACCGTCCCGGAGGGTCTTCGGCGGCACCTTGGCGGATGGGGTAATGTGCGGCAGTGTGACGTTATGGTCGCGGCGGAAAGATTATCCCGAGAGCACTTCCACGAAACATTTCATGAAGCAGAAGAACGAGACCGTCAGGAAGTGCTTCGCCTTACGCAGGAACGAAAGAAAACCGAGATCTTATACCTGATAGGGCCCATGGAAGACCCACGTCTAATAGACGAATCGCTGTGGTACGACAAAGTACCGCGTGACCCTGCTAGTATCGCTTGGGCCGAGCAGCGACTGAAGGATCTCGGTTTCTCGATTGCAACAGATGATAATGTAAGACAATATGTTCTTGATCTAGAGGATCATGTTGTATTTGCCGACCCGCGTATTGAGGGGCAAATCACTTTCAACGTTTATAGAAAACCTCTACCACGTCGCAAGGGACACAGGAGATTGTACCAGTCTTTTTACATCAGAGATAATTGGAAGAATGACCTCCAGGGTAAATTCGAAACTCGCCTTGAGAGAGCGAAAACTTGAGGTTATTCCAACTAACATAGTTGATCTTCTTAATCTCTTCTCGCGATGAGAACAGAGCCCGAATGAATTCTATCGGCGCTGTCGAAGAATCTTTCCTTCTTATATGACAGTGCTCGATGCATCCATCAGCTTCTCGCCGATATACCCGCTCTGGAGGCCGGCGAAGATGCCGCAGTTCTCGCACGATGGGTCCTCGCTGCACCAGTCGGCGAATATCTGCAGAAGGCCCTGCTGGGCGCGCGCCGACTTGAAGAGGCGCCCCTTCTGCTCACCTCCGAACATGCGGTATTCCATCAGGCGCGTTATGCTGTTGGGAAGAAGCGAGGGCATCCCGCAAAAGATTTCGTGGACGCGCTCCTCTTTTTCCGCCGATTGCTCGGTCCGCGCATAGAGCAGCGCAAGAGGGATGAAGGCGTTCACCAGAATCGTCTGCGCCCGATCGCGGCCCACGATTGCCGCGGGTCTTTCAAACCTTTTTCCATGTGCGCTGTAGTGGAACGACCAGAAATCGTCGCGCGCATCGGTCAGAAAGCTGATGCATTGCGCCTGGGCGCGCCGCCGCGCCGGCAGCAGCACTCGCTCGAGCACCGCCTGAAACAGACCGCCTCCATACGAGCGGGCGAGCACATGACTGATTCCCGCAATTCTGCGCTCGGGCCGGTTCGCCGGGCGCACCGCCGCCCCCTTCCATTCCATTTTTCCGTCTTCATCGCTGAAGCCGAATTCGCCCCATAATTTCCGAAGGCGATCGTAATGCTTTTTCGCGGCGGGTGATTTTTCATCATCATCGGCAGAAGCGAGCAGGCCGGCGCTTCCAAGCAACAGCGCCTGGGTCAAAAGAGCGGCATCCAGACCATTGGCTGGATTAACCGAAAGCACCCGCTCGCGCAGCCGTACATACGGCAGTTTGCGCGCGAGCAACCCGAACTGCTTTGTGAACGCCTTGTAACCCATGCCCTCGAGAACGGCCGAATAGGTGATCTGGTCGAGGTTAGTGCGCTCGGTCTCGTATCCGAAACGGCGCTGCTTTACAATAATACGCGCGTCCCCGCTCAACAAGAGCAGGCGCTGGATTGCCTCGGCCGGCAAATGCTCGAGAAGGGCCTGGCAGCGCCCGAAATTGCACATGCTGCGATACGGGTATTCCTCGGGACGGAGCGCACAGCGGAGCACGCCGAGACTGTCGGCGAGGCGGTCCCACAGGACAAGCTCGGGAATCTTCGCGCCGCGGCGGCCCAGCGGCGGCGAATCGCCCGGGCGCCCAGACAGGACGACGTGGAGAATGACGTTGTCGTACTGCGGGTCGCTCGCATGACCGTGGGCGCGCCAACTGGATGAATCGACGTGCAGCTCGACATCGCCGCACAGGCGCACTCGTCCGATCGTGATCTGGGCGTTCTTGAAGTCGGGGCCGGCTTCCAGATTCCACATGCCGGGCGAATGAATAATGATGCGCCTGCCGTCGCGCGTCTCGAGCCGGCTCTCGTCGAAGAGCCGATCATACCAGATGCATTGAAGAAGCCGCTCGCTGATGCGGCCGCCGTTCGATGCAAGCAGGTAGTTTCGCTCGATGCGCTCGCCGAAGGCGGGGACATCGTCAAACAGGTGGAAATACTCGTTCGAGAAGGCCATGGCGCTTCCTCCCTGTTTTCCTGATCGAGTGAGGCGGGGTCTTTCGGCCCTGCTAACAGAAGATGAATGGGACTTGCTTTCCTCCGATGTTAGTGTGACTGGTCATTTGCGCAGGAGCCCAGCGCGCCGTGCCAATAGGATGAAAATCGAGATTTCGCCAGTTATGCAAGATGTGGTTGTTTAATATACAGCATTGGATAATTTATTTGCAAGCAGAAAAATCCCGGTTCAGATTCTCGAGGAAAGGCGGAGACAATGAAACTGCCCGAGTCGCCGGGTTCTTGCTCTGGGGACCACCATTCTACGAATTTCAATAAAAACATGAATTCCGTAAATGGAGTCCGTCCCCATCGCGACCGTGACCGAATCCACCCCGGTGTCGCAGGGGCAGTTCGTTTCCCCGAATTCCCGCTGGCGCCCTCAGAAAACCCTGTGGTAATAATACTTTCCGTCGTTTATTTCAGTCTCGACCGCGCCCTCTGCCTTCAGCAGGTCGAGGTGGCCGACGGCCTCGGACATGCCGAGGTAAATCTGAACCTGGCTGATTTCGGGAAACAGGTGACAGCAAACGTCGTAGGCCGTTTTCGGAGAACCATTCAGGAACTCGAACACTCTTTCCTTCCGCAGCCGGTGGTGTTCGATAATGCTGTCGATGATTGTGTTGCAGTTGTTGATGATCTCGCCATGCCCGGGCAGGACCGACGCGATATCGAATGTTTTCAGCCTTGTGATTGAATCTATGTAAGCCGCCAGGCTGTTGGTGCGGGGTTCGGAGGCATCTCTCGGAAGATAGATCAGGGGTACCGGACTGATGTGCTTGAGCAGGTTATCTCCGGAAAGCAGGATCTGCTCTGAGGCATCATAAAAATTGATCATGCCGGGGGAGTGGCCGGGGCAGTGGATAACCAGCAACTGCCTATGCTCAAACGTGATACGATCGCCGTCGCCAACGGTATCGGTGACGGTGATGGGGTCTCGCATCTGCTGAAAAACCGGGTGGCGCATCAGGATCGAGTCGAGGCACTCGAGCGGCAGGCCCATTTCGAGCAGAAACTGTTCGGTGCGACGGGAGTAGTGGTCGTCGCCGGCATAACCTTCCGGATTCTCAAGGTCGTGCACCTCGAGCGGATGTGCAAACACCCGCGGAGAACCTTCCGCCGCCACTGTGGCCATCAGGCCGTAGTGGTCGAGGTGCGAATGCGTAATCAGAAGGCGCCTGATGTCGCTGAACTGCAGGCCGATTTCAGCCAGCCCCGCCCGCAGACCCTCGAGCGCTTCATCCATCTTCAATCCGGAATCGATGAGAGTAATCGGATCGTCTTTGATGACATAACAATTGACCGGCCCGGTGGGGAACGGGGTGGGCGTGATAATCTGGTGTATGTGATGCATTATTCGCATAAGGAAAACGTCACTACGGCGTCACGAAGCCGGTACCGTCGCACTCGCCGCAGGGATATTCCGGCCGCAGCTTCGCCCGGCCCGTTCCGTCGCAGCGCGGGCATTTCTCGGTCTTCACAACTTCATGGGTCGGCGTTGCAAGATAGCGGAAATAGATGGTGCCGGCCAGAAGAAGTCCGGCGAAAATGAGCAACAGGATGAAATATGTCTGCCGCCTCTGCACGTCATCCGATGCAGCCGGCTCGCGCAAAAGCCCCCAGAGCGCAAACGCCGCCAGCACAAAAACGAAAATGAACGTGATGTTGGCGGCATCGAACGACATGCGCTTTGACAGCATCTTCAGCATGTCGATGTCGATTCCCAGGCCCACGTACAACGTGAGGACGAGCAGGAAAGCCAGCACCACAACAACAACCGCCACTATGATGTAGCGCTTGAGAACGTCTTCTTCTTCCCCGGGCTTGTAATCGTACGCCATGGCAGCCTTCCTAAAGTTAACTTTTTCAAAATATTATCACATTTTTCACGCTCTTTGCAAGCGATTTTCACCCTGCTGAAAAGCTCGACAAGGGAGTTCGATTTATGCTATATTAAATTGTACATTACCGTACTGTTCATACAACTTAACGAGGTGAGAAGGATTGCCGCCCAAGGATTATTATAACGTCTTAGGTGTCTCTAAAAGCGCATCTGCAGACGATATACGCAAGGCTTACCGGAATTTGGCGAAGAAGTACCATCCCGACCGCAACCCGAATAATAAGGCGGCCGAAGAGAAATTTAAGCAGGTTCAGGAAGCTTACGACGTCCTGGGAGATGAGACCAAGAAGAAACAGTACGACCAGATGCGGGATGGCGCATTTGCCGGATTCGGGCCCGGTGGTTTCCAGGGCTACACGACTCGGCCGGGAGGTGGCGCCCAATTTCGGTATGAAGACCTTTCCGGCTTCGGCGATCTGGGAGATCTTTTCAGCTCCATTTTCGGCTTCGGGGCCGGCCCGCGCGCGGGACGCGGAGCCCACGGCCCTGCGAGAGGCGAGGATGCTCAAGCGGAAATAGAGGTCCCATTCGAGCAGGCCGTTTCCGGCGGAAAAATGACTTTCCAGATATCCCGTGAGGAAGACTGCTCCCGCTGCAATGGCTCTGGAATGGAGCCTGGATCGGGCTCCAAAACGTGCCCGACATGCCAGGGACGCGGCAATGTTGCGACCAGTCAGGGGGCATTTTCAATCAGCCGGCCCTGCCCCACGTGCCTGGGACGCGGAACCGTGGGCGGCAGCGCATGCACCCGCTGCGGCGGCACTGGAGCCGTGTCGGGTACCCGCTCGATCGCGGTGAATATTCCTCCGGGCGTCAGCGACGGCTCAAAGATTCGGGTTGCCGGTCAGGGACAAAAAGGCACGCAGGGAGGCCCGCCGGGCGATCTGATCCTGACCGTGCGCGTGCGCCAGCATCCGCGCTTGAAGCGCAAGGGGAGCGACATCTATTCGGAAGTGACGATCAATCTTGCGCAGGCAGTCCTCGGCGCCCGCGTTCAGGTGGAGACACTGGACGGACCGGTTCAGCTTAGGATCCCTCCCGGCATGCAACCCGGAAAGAAGCTTCGGCTCAAGGGTAGAGGCATAAAGAAGCTGCGCGGGCCCGGCAGGGGCGACCATTACGTCGAAGTGCGCGTCCAGATTCCCGAATCGCTCAGCGAGGCCGAGCGGGAAGCCTTCACCCGGTTCGCCGAGACGGCCAAGCTGAAACATTGAGAGAAGCAGGGAAGAGGAAATAAATAAATGCCTGATTTGGTGGAATTACTTCCTTTATATGTGGTGCTGCTGTTTTCGGCATGCTTTCACGAAGTTGCCCATGCCTGGACAGCCTACATGTGCGGCGACGATACCGCCAGGCTTTCCGGCAGGTTGACGCTCAATCCCATCGTTCATATCGATCCCATAGGCACAATCATTTTCCCACTGCTGGGCCTCGTGATGGGCGCCCGCTTCCTGTTTGGATGGGCCAAGCCTGTCCCGGTGAATCCGAGCCGCTTCCGCTCCTACAGGCGCGACGATATCCTGGTCTCGCTCTCAGGGATAACCGCCAACCTCCTGCTTGCGCTCCTGGCGGCCTCCATCTTCAGAACGATCACCACATTCAGCGGGTTGTTTATGGGCAGCGCCGTGGCAGGCATAATCCTGAAGCTGCTGTACTATTTGATGACCATTAACGTGGTCCTGGCCGTGTTTAACCTGGTGCCGATCCCGCCGCTGGACGGCTCGCGCGTACTCTTTCATTTCCTCCCTCGCCGCGCCGCCTGGCAGTTTCAGAAGCTCGAGCGATATGGATTTATTCTATTAATACTTTTTTTATATGTGGGAATATTCAGGGGGATTCTGGGCGTTCCTCTTAAGATCTTCTACGTGATTGCAGGCATCTGATTCTTGTTTTTTTCGGTCTTTTTCTTTGCAAAAGACATTTACACTGGCGCTTTTCGTTGCTATAGTAAGGTGGCAATTGTTTAAAAAGGGGGGAACGCGATGCAGATAACCCGCGCCGCCGAATACGCCATTCGAGGCGTACTATACCTCAGCTTGCAAGCGGAAGGATCCGTTTGCCTGCTTGGTGAAATTTCCGAGCGCCAGCAAATACCGCCGAGTTTTCTCTCCAAAATATTTCAGAACCTGGCGCGGGCGGGCATCGTCAGCTCGTCCCGCGGCACGGGCGGCGGATTCATGTTGATCAAGGACCCTCGCGACATCTCCCTTCTCGATGTGGTCGAGGCGATTGAAGGGCCGATCTCTCTCAATATGTGTCTTGGCAACGGACAGATGTGCGAGCAGCGGCCCACCTGCGCCGTTCATTCCGTGTGGCGCGACGCGCAAAACCATCTGCTCGATCTGCTGAAAAAGAAGAGTTTCTTTGACCTCGCCGAAACCAGCCGAAGACTTTGCGAAGAAGTCGCACGCGAACCCCAGCCCAGCGATTGAGTGCAACGATACCTCAGTCACGCCTTCAAGTAAATCATCAATATCGAAATGTCCGATGGGCTGACGCCCGAGATGCGGGAGGCCTGCCCGAGCGACATCGGGCGCAGCCGCGAAAGCTTTTCCCTCGCCTCCGTCGACAGGCCGTGCACCCGCCCGTAATCGAAGGAATCGGGAATGAGCGAATCCTCCAGCCGCTTCAGCTTCTCGATGTGCGCGAGTTGGCGCTTGATATATCCTTCATACTTCACTGAAATCTGCAGTTGTTCGGCCACGTCCCGTTCGGGTATGGATGCTCCGGCCAGCATATAGACATCGGAGATGTCGAGTTCGGGCCGCCTCAAGAGTTGCTCGAGCGTCGTCCCGTCCCGAAGCGGCCCCGTGCCGCGTTCGAGAAGAAATTTCTCGATGGCCGGCGCCGGATTCAGCCGCACCGACTTCAACCGATTCATCTCATCCTCGATGCGCTCGCATTTCTTCTGCAGTCGGTCCATCGCCCGTCCGTCGATCAGCCCGAGGTTGTGGCCCAGTGGCGTCAGACGCAGATCGGCATTGTCCTGCCGCAGAAGCAGGCGGTATTCCGCCCGCGCGGTAAACATGCGGTACGGCTCGTGGATTTCCTTGGTGATCAGGTCGTCGATGAGAACGCCGATATAGGCTTGCGAGCGTTCAAGCACGAGAGGCGGCTCACCTCTCAGCTTCAAAGCCGCATTGATTCCAGCCATAAGTCCCTGCGCGGCGGCTTCTTCATAACCTGATGTCCCGTTGATCTGGCCGGCAAAATACAAGTTCTCGACCCGCCGGGTCTCCATCGTTGCCCTGATCTGCGAGGGTGGCGCGAAGTCGTACTCGATCGCATAACCGTATCGCATGATCTCGGCGTGCTCAAGACCTCGGATGCTCTGAACGATCTTGACCTGCACGTCTTCGGGCAGACTGGTTGATATGCCGTTGCAGTAAAGCTCGTCGGTCTCCAGTCCCTCCGGCTCAAGAAATAATTGGTGCTGCAGCTTATCGGGAAACTTCACCACTTTATCTTCTATCGATGGGCAATAGCGGGGGCCGATTCCGCGGATTTTCCCGCTGTAAAGCGGCGAGCGGTCGAGATTTTCGCGAATGATCCGATGCGTGCTCTCATTGGTGTATCCGAGATAGCATGGCACCTGCGGGCGCTCGATCTTTTCGGTCGAGAACGAAAATGGCGGCGGCGGCACATCGCCTGGCTGCTCAGTGAAAGCCGTGAAATCGACTGTATTACTATTGATGCGCGGCGGCGTGCCGGTTTTCAGGCGCTCAAGCGTGAAACCGAGGCTTTCGAGCGAATCCGACAGGTGTCTCGACGGGAATTCACCCGCTCTTCCAGCCTCATGCTGGGAAAGCCCCACATGGATCAATCCGCGCAGAAAAGTGCCGGCCGTGACGATCACCGCGCGGCCCTCGAATTTCGTTCCGGTCTGTGTGATTACGCCGTCGACCCTGCCATCGCGAATGGTTATCTCCTCGACCAGCGCCTGCTTGAGGTCCAGCCCGGCGGCCTCCTCGAGGAAATGCTTCATCTTGAGCTGATACGCTTTTTTATCGGCCTGGGCGCGCGGCGCCCAAACCGCCGGACCTTTGCCCCGGTTCAGCATCCGGAACTGGATGCCGGTAGCGTCGATCACTTTTGCCATGGCGCCGCCCAGTGCGTCAATCTCGCGAGTCAACTGCCCTTTAGCCAGTCCGCCGATCGCAGGATTACACGACATTTGGGCCAAGGTATCAAGCGAGATCGTCAGAAGCAGCGTATCGCAGCCCATCTTCGCGGCGGCAAGCGCCGCCTCGCAGCCGGCATGGCCTGCCCCGATCACGATTACGTCGTATTTCTTTGGATGGATATACATTTGAATCTTTGGCGCGTTCTCTTTTAACTATTCTATCCCGAATATCCGAAATATCCAAGACCATGGTAGCTGCGAGACCGAACCAATTTTCTCACTTTCACTGGCCGAGGCCGCCACGAATCGACGGGTGGTTCAGTTAAACGGTAATAATCTTGCTTTTCCTTCGCTGTTTCGGTTAAATTTATGAGGAAGAATGAATGGGTTCATCCCTCTTCCGAGAGGTAGCCATGATTCAAATATCGATAGAAAAGGAAAAGATTGCGGAGTTCTGCCGCAGGCACCACATTAAGAAACTCTCCTTTTTTGGGTCCGTGTTGCGCGAGGATTTTACGCCCAACAGCGATATTGATGTGCTTGTCGAGTTTGAGGCAGGACACGTGCCCGGACTTGCATTTTTCGACATCGAGCGAAAGCTTTGCCATCTGCTGGGGCGAAAAGTCGATTTGCACACGCCACAATTTCTCAGCCGTTATTTCCGCGACGAGGTGTTATCCGAGGCCGAAGTCCTGTATGACCAGACACGATGACCTCACGCGATACCGCCACATGCTCGATCACGCAAGGGAGGCGGTATCCATGGCTCGGGGAAGGATGCGGGGCGACCTCGACTCGGACCGAAGTTTGAACCTTTCGCTTACTCGCTTGCTCGAAGTGGTCGGGGAAGCGGCGAGCCGGGTGAGCAAGGAGGAGCAGTCCGCGTGTCCGAATATTCCGTGGTCACAGATTGTGAGCATGCGAAATCGCCTCATCCACGGCTATGACGCAGTGGATTTTGATGTCCTCTGGGAAATTGTGACGCAAGACCTGCCGCCGCTCATCGCAATTCTGGAGTCGTTCGTTCCAGAGGAGAAACAGCCGGGCGGGTCTGAGTGATTTGATGAATAGGCGGATTCGCGACAATTGCGGCAATGGGTGATGCCGAAACCCTCGCTATCGAAATAGGATCGAGATAAGTCCTATAAGAACCCCGATCAGTCCTGTAAGAGCCGATAGTAGTCCAGCCCAAAGGTAGTGTAGGCTAATTTCTGTAAAAGTAGACAAAGCGGCCAGCTTTGTGCTCCAATCTTTGGTTGTAGTTGTAGGGAAATCAAAGAGAGGAGGACA
>QZKU01000101.1 GCA_003598085.1 Candidatus Abyssobacteria bacterium SURF_5 | reverse complement strand
ACTACATTTCGACTTCCGGAAAATCGAACCCCCAAAAAATAAGGGGTTTTTGCAGATTTTTGACCAAACCCAAGCCCAAAGTGTCCAAAATGAGTCTGAACTCGATTGGGCTAAGTTCGATATGCAACTCAAAGAAGAATCAGGTGAATCATATGTCATTCTGCCGGTCAAGGTTCCACCGACAATGAAAGAACCACTGCAAGTAAAGATAGAATCTTATGCAAAGAAAACCTGCATCAAGGGCAAGGACAAGTCAATTGTAGCCGGCAAAGTGCTTCAGCGGCTGCTCGTGGTGGCAAATGGATAAGCCCCTTGAAAATAAAGTCAAGGCGACTGTGGCCCATCTGCGCGAATTGTGGACCCGGCTTGACAGCAAACATCGATTCGTGGCCTTCTCTACTGGAAAGGACAGTCTTGCCGTCGCTGCGTTGCTTTATGAAGCGGTGGGCTCCGAAAGCCCGCCTTGTCTCTACTCACACCACCAGCTTGAATTTCCGGAATACGAGCAGTACGCTGAAGGCATGAGGGCTTTCGGTTTCAATATTGAAATAGTCAAGCCTTTCCTGCAGTATTTCGAACTCATTGATCGTGGCATTGGTTTCCTAACTTTAAAGGAGGCATGGTGTCGACCACTGCTTATAGGAACAGGGTTCTTGGAATGGCTCCAAAAAAAAGGAGCGCGCAGTCCGCTCTCGGGGGTAATGTTCCGCGGGATATCCGGAAGCGATTATAGCCATAACTTGCATTCGCCGTTCGAAATATATACATGCTTAGATTTGCCATGTTTCAACCCGATTCTCGATTTTAGCAAGCAAGAGGTAATAACTATCCTGAAGGAACGTTATGGTCTCCCCCTCAATCCCATTTATGAACACTTGGAAAGAACATATTGCATATGTTGCTATACTCCAGAGGCCAAGAGCCAAATCTATGGCCGTTATCGCTTTCCCGAAGTTCATAAGCGCTATTATGCTCTGATAGAAAACTTGATCTTTGAGAGCGGCTTAATCGAAAAATCAGCTGACAAGAAACAACATAAGACCAGGGAAGAAAAAATTGCCAAGCACGGTTTTGTACATTGGAAGAGATTAAGAGCACAGAACACTGTGGGCGCGTTTAAGAGGCGGCTGCGGAATGGAGCATTATCATATCGAATACGTGATAAAGCTTGGATAAACACCAAACATCTCACGCCCGTCAGGGGTAACTGGTTTTGTCAGAAAGACATGATCCGCTTCTGGGATGTTCCCGAAACCATTGCGGATTCTCTTATCAAGAGGATGATAAATTGTCTTGACTGCGGCTACTGCGTAGTAATATGCTTTCCTTGCCGGAAATTTGACCGCAAGACCAAGACACTTCAAATTGAAGGATGCATTCGTTGCGGCAAATGTCTGAATCTGCGATTCTGTATGGGATGGAAACACCGGTTCTGGCGACGAATCATTCTTGAGAGTTGAAGATGACCGATAGTTCCGGAGAAGCACAGGGATTTCTCTTTTCCTCGGAAGAATGCGGCGTCGCCAAAGAGCCGGTAATCATCAGCGCCTGCCTGCTCGGCATCCCGTGCCGTTGGCATGGACGGCGCGCGAGCCGGCGCGACGCGCTCCTCGAACGACTGAAGAGGCGGTACGTCCTCGTCCCGCTCTGCCCCGAACAGCTTGGAGGAATGCCGACGCCGCGCACAAGCGAGTCGTTGGCACAAGCAACCGGGACTGACATTCTGGACGGAAAGGCGCGACTAATCGCCCCCGAGACCGGCCAGGACGTGACAGAATTTCACATCGTCGGCGCGAGATACACCCTCGAACTCGCTCAAATCATCGGCGCACACAAAGCATATCTTAAGAGCGGCAGCCCCTCCTGCGACCGCAACGGCGTCACCGGAGAAACCCTTCGCCGGGCGGGAATCGAGGTTTTCGCGATAGGCTAGGAAAATGGAAAGAGAAAAGGCATGCCGGCATGGATAGGAAGGAGCACAAGTGAAGAATGGAGCACATCTTCGGTTCTTGTTCTTTTCGGTGTGGCTCTGGCGTGACGCGCAACGTCTCTGCTATAATGAGGCGGACTCGGGATAGATCTACCGGAGGACGTCGGAAGAATGGGTGGCGAGAAACTGAACGTTCCAGAAAAACAGATTGCGGATTTTTGTCGCCGCTGGAAGATTATCGAATTCGCGCTTTTTGGTTCGGCTCTGCGAGACGATTTTCGGGCTGACAGCGATGTGGACGTGCTCGTAACGTTCGGGTCGGATGCGTCGTGGAGTCTTTTTGACCTCGTGGCGATGCAGGACGAGTTGAAAGATATATTCGGCCGCGAGGTGGATCTGGTGGAAAGAGACGGATTGAGAAATCCCTTCCGCCGCCACTCCATCCTGAGCACGCGAAAGGTCATTTATGCGGCCTGAAGAGCGAGATGCGGCGTATATCTGGGATATCCTTGATGCGGCGCAATCTATCTGCGACTTCACTGCGGGCGTCAAGTACCACCAGTATCTCGGAGATCGGATGCTGCAGCTTGCGATCGAACGCAGCGTGGAGATCATCGGAGAAGCGGCGCGCCGTGTTTCGGAAACATTTAAGCAGGCGCACCCAGAAATCCCTTGGCGCTTGATGATCGCTCAGCGGAACGTGCTGGCTCACGAATACGGCGAGATTAAGCAGGAACGCATGTGGGCCCTCATCACGACTCATGTACCCGCTCTTCTAGGGCATCTTGAAGCCGCTCCTTCCTCCTCCTCCATCTATGGAAGAATAGGATGCCCTTTCTTACCAACGCCATCGGCTTCATCTGAGGCCCATGCTCTGTCGCAATTGGAAAACCCCGTACCGGATTGTTATAATAACAGCGGACTTTTGGGAAGGTAGGCCTGCTGGTGTGGGCACTGGACTTCAAATCCAGGTTAGGGGCCGTGAGAGCGGTCCCGGGTAGGTTCGATTCCTGCACCTTCCCGCCAAAAGAGATTATCCGCAGATTGCGCAGATTTTCGCAGATTTTTCTAACCGCCGATGGACGCAAATTAAAAATCGGAGGTCCACAGTTTACAGGGGAAAATCAAGAAGATTTTTCGATCCGCAGATTGCGCAGATTTTCGCAGAAAAAAAGAGTTGTTTGACCACGAATTACACGAACATATCGAATTTGGCGAATAAAGCAGAGGCACGGCATGCCGTGCCCGAAATATCGAGATTATGACGTATTCCAACCTTCTCTCACCGCGCCTGGGATTTGGCGGACGCCCATCCCGCCGCCGGTATTCATGAACGCGGTCGCTATTCAAGAGTCTGCAGATCGAGCGACCTCAAAGAAGCCGCAGTACCTGAAGATCCTCGCATCGATTATCCTGCCGCTGCTAATTTTTCTCGGGCTCATTGTCTGCAACAGCAAATGGCTTCTGGTCGTCGAGAGCGACGGAGTCGTTCTTGTCAGCCTGTACCGGGATATATTCGTAGATCACTATGATCTGCTGCATTGGAACGTTTCCACTCTTTATCTTTTCCCCGATGCAGCTCTGTTCGTTGCGGTCGCGAATTTCTTTTCCGATCCGGGCCACATGTTTACGGCGTGCTCGATCCTCTTCTATTTTCTGTTTTTGGCGATTCTCGTTTATCTCGCGTTCTTGCTGAGCGGGAACTTTTTCCGGAGCTATGTGACGGTGCTGGCGGCTGGCCTGTTGCTGGTTTCGATCGCGCTGATTCCCGGCTATTCCAACCTGATCTATCGTTTCGTTTATTTTGCGAATCATAATGGGCATATTCCGTTTGGGTTTTTGTTGGTTGCGATCGCCATCAGGGGCGTGCAAAAAGGGGTTTCGGCGACATCGGCCATACTCTTCCTCATTATTTCCGTGTTATCTGCCGTATCAGACCTGCTGCTGGTGCCGCAATTCCTGTTGCCGCTCCTGATTACGTTTGTTATTTTCATGATTCTGCGGCTCGTTCGCGTTAGCACAGGTCTCGTCTACGCCGGCTTAATCCTGCTGGCCCCAATTTTCTCAGTGTTGATACTGAACAGCTTGCGAGCAGCGACTCCTCTATTCATTTCCAATCCGTTCGCGGGTTACACGTTCACGTTCGACAAGCTGATTTCGAGCGCTATCGATTTCGGGCAGAGCCTGATTATCTATATAAGGTTTTTGCCGATTTTCGCGGCGATAGCCGCTATCTGGCTGACTGTTTCGATTGCGCTGCTGGTGAAGAACCGCGGCGTTCTGCTCGGTTTTCGGAAGAACGTTGAACAGCGATCATACCAGCCGATTCATGGATTACTGTTCCTGATTGTTTTTTCGATGCTCTCCATGCTCGGAACGATGGCGGGGCCGATAGCTACGTTCCGCTGGCCGGGGTTCTGGTGTGTTTACTATATCCAGCCGCTTTACATCATGCCGCTGTTTGTCATTGCGCTTGCTGTCTGCCACTTTCAGAAGCACATGCTCCTCGCGCAAAGGATAGCGGCGGGGGCCATCGTCGTGATTGCGCTTTTTCAGGTCGTTCCGGCGCTGGCGAGCCTTTCGTGGGAGGACCTGCGGTTTCCGTATCCCGGATGGGTCCGTTGTATGGACGCACTCGCGGAAGAGCATGACTTGCAGTACGGCTATGGCTATTACTGGTCAGCCAAATATGCATCGGTGGCATCAAGGGCAGGCATACGAGTGAATCAACTGGATGAAGACCTGACGTTTCACCGGTGGCTCAACAACAGCCAGTGGTATTCGGCGGCGCCCGCGCGAGAAGGTGGCAAATTTCCGAAATACGATTTCATCCTGGTCACGCCGAAAACAAGGAATCTGGTGGAATCGAGGTTCGGCGAGCCTGCCGCATCGGAATATTGTTCGGGAGTCGAGGTATACGTTTACAACAGGGAGAGCGACGTCGCGTTCCGCAATTTTCTGCGGGCGCCCGCGCTTGCGCTGGTCGGGAAAGCACCTCATGCGCCGACGATGCCGGCATCATTGAGCGTCTACAAGGAAAGCGGCACGGCGTGGGACGCAGAGGGAAGGGTAATGATTCCCGCCGACGGCGAGCTGACGGCGGAATTTGACACGCCCGCTGCAGGTGAGGTTCTGGAAATCGCGGCGAGCGGAAACGATGAATATCGGGTCGCGTTTTATCTGAGCGACACGCTCCTCGATGAGATGACGGCGCCTGCGATGGAGCAGGATTCATTGCAGATCAGGTACCTGCTGCTGCCGGAATCGCTCCGGAAGAAGCCGTTCAATCGGCTTGTGATTCGGCCGGTTGGAGGCGACGGCGACTACAGTGTAGGGCATGTGTTTGTTTACGACGATAGTGACGAGTAAGTCAGTCAACAGTCCACAGTCCACAGTCCACAATGGATAAGCGAAATACTTTCTGAATTCAGCCGAGGCGTTCGCCGGTTGATGTTGGGCCTGATACTGAAGGGACAGTTGCTGCGGATTCGGCGGCGGATTGCGGCTTTTCGTGCGCGACTTCCCGGTTCTTCCTCTTTTTCCATAGTCGGTGCTCGAAGAACAAGCCAATCAATATTCCGATGACGGTAAGCACCGAGATTCTCGCCCCCCATCTGAGGCTGGCCGGCTCATAGCGGAAGGCGATCATGTGTTCGCCCGGCGGAATCTCGACGGCGCGGAAAAGCGAGTTCGCGCGCCAGATCGGCGCCTTTGCTCCATCAACATATGCGGCCCAGCCCGGGTAAAAGGTATCTGTCAAGACCGCCAGACATGGCCTTCGGGTAGCGGCATGTACCGTGACTTCATTCCGGTCGTAGCCGGTTATCTCGATTTCCCCCAAATCTGCAGTGGCGACGGCTGAAGCGAAAGACGGCGCGCCGCCTTCCAATACGACCGAACTGGATCGGCCGGAGGTAAGCTCTCTCATTTTCTGCAAGCTGTCGGTTTCGTCGCGCGCGATCACGTATACGCTCACGAGATAGGTGCGGGGCAGCGCCATCCGATTTTCAAACATTAGAAGATCCGCGGGAACGGCGTCGCCGGCGAGCGGTTTCCATGCCGGATTCTGCGCCGCCTCACGTTGCACAAGCTCGCCCCACCTCGATTCCGCCGCCACCAGGTAGCGCAACGATGTCAGGCCGGTCATATGAGCGTCACGGATGAGAGCGTCCAGATGCTTCCTGGTTATGGCGCCATTAAACGTCAGGTCCTTCGCCTCCATTTCAACCGGTCCCATCACGAACTGCAGGAAATTCTTCCATCGTGAGAGAGTGAACGTTTCGTAGCTATTGATATTAAAGAATCCGTATATCGAACCGACGTTCGGAGTGCACCAGTTGTCGCCCGGAATCAACAACACCCGCTCTGTGGCCGCATTCTTTCTGATCCACTCCAACTGCGCTTCGAGTGAACCTGTCGGTCGCGGTTTAGCGAAGGCGGGAACGGGCGGAAATGAGAACATGGGCAAAAGAAAGTCTGCAGAGAGAAGGATGGCGACGGCCCAAGCCGCCCGCTTTTTCGCGACGCCGGAGAAACCGGGCGACCGCATCATCAGGAAAAAAAAGAGAAGAAAGCCGGCGAACAGCAGGTATGGATAAAGCGAAAACTTTTCGGTATTGAGCAGAAACCTCTTGAAATTCATATACAGAAGATAGAGGGTGAAGCCCGATATGAAAAACCAAAAGAGGCTGAGCCTGCCTTTCGCTCGATCCCATATCCTGAAAGGCTCGCGGTCAAAGAGAGAGGATACGCCGATCGCGGCAACAATCGAGAACATGAACATGCTGACATCGAGCATGCGTATGTGCCAGCGGAACGTATCTGATAACGGAAGATTCCCCAGAAATGAAATCGCAGGCATTCCCTTCGACAAGACAAACACGATGGAATATACCCTCAGCGCTGCCAGAAGCAGAACGATTCGCAGATGTTTCTTCGAACCGAATGCGAGTGCAACTATTAACGTGAGGCTCGTGAAATTGCCGAGCAGGATGGCAAGAGGGGCCGCCAGCAGATAATCGAACGGGCTCCCTTCCGGAAATGTGCGAGACAATTCGCGGGTAGAATTGTGCACCAACTCGAGCGTCGGCAGCATTTGAATCGATACCAATCCGGCCATCAGCACGAACGCCAGAACAAAGAGGCCGTACCTGAGCGCCAGCCCCCTGACCCGGTATTCATTCCGGGAGAACAGCAGGATGAAAACGCAGTAAACGGCGAGAATGCCGCTCATATAATAGAGATACTGGATGTTTCCGCCAAGGAAACTCATGCTCAATGCGGCCGCAAGCATCACGCAGCCGGCAAATCCCGGCTTGTCAAACAGACGATGCGCGAGGAAGAAAATGAGCGGCATCCAGCAGATCGTGGCGCCGGTGGCGGGATGAAATCCTCTGGTAAACGTGGTGAAACCGACGCAGACGGCCGCAAAGGCGACCGCCGGCGCATTGAGCCCCAGGCGGCGCGCATAGAGAATTGTGCCGGCAACGCTTACCATCACGTTGAGGAAATGCACGATTGTCAGAGCGGCGGGAACACCGAAAAGAAAAATGATCCAGTTAAACGGATAGAGGAGACCCGTTTGGATTGCCGCAAAGACCGGGCTGCCGGTTGCCTGAAACGGCGTCCATAAGGGCAACGAACCGGCCGCAATGGTCTCTCTGGCGAAGACGAGATAAGGGTAGAAGTAATCATAGAGGTCCGCATTTGCGACTGTGGGATAGGGGGTGGAGCCTGCCGCTCGCATGATGTGCAGGCAAACAGCTACAAAGACGAGAAAAGCGCCTGCCGCAAGCCCTGCGCTATACAGGCGTCTCATAGCAAAGGCCTGCCCCTGAGGCAGGTGGACCTGACACGCGGGGGGCGTCGATTTGACATTGAGAATTGCATCCGACAGTTTTGAATTTGCATCGCTCGCTGGTGAATTTCAGATTTACAGCATTCAGGATTATAAATAAGCCTTTTCCCGCCGGCCCTTCCGACCAGCGATGGGTGGGGGAGTCACTGCGGCGGCCTCCGGCTCTTTATCAGGTTATTAGCTTATCAAAAAGGATTCCGGAAGACAATTGGACTGTCGAATACTGCCGCCCGTCTTGCGATTGTGTGCTCAAACAATTTGTGATATCATCGATCGCAAATTCTACATATCTATTAACAGATGAGCATTTATCACCAGAAGAGGGGATGCCATGGTAAATGCCGGTGAGTGGGTGTATAAGCATGCAATTCGGAAACCTGAGGCGACAGCCGTTGTTGTTGACAAGAGACGGTTGACATACGCGCAGCTCAACGAGCGCGTGAACCGGTTGGCCCATGCGCTTTCGGGCCTCGGGATAGCGGAGGGCGACCGCGCCGCCATTCTCTCGTTCAACTCGAACGAGTACATCGAATTTGTGCTCGCGCTCGCGAAACTGGGCGCGATCGTGGTTCCGCTGAATTATCGGCTTGCGCCGCCCGAGCTTGAGTACATCCTGAACGATTCGGGCGCAAAGCTGCTGGTGTGCGGCAGCGAGTTTTCTCACGTGTATGAAGAGCTGCGCCAGCGGGTGAATCTGGAGCGTTACATCATTACGGGCGATAGCGCCGCGGAGCCGCTTCTCTCATATGAGGCGCTGCTCGCGCGCTCGTCGGCCGCCGAGCCGCGCATGGCTCCGACCGGAATCGATACGGCGCTCATCGTCATGTACACGTCGGGAACGACCGGCCGGCCGAAGGGAGCGATCCTCACGCACGGCAACGTGTTGTTTGCCTCGCTCAATGCAATCCAGCATGGCAATTCCGAAGGTCCCGCGCTCATCTGCATTCCCATGTTTCACGTCGGCGGCCTCACGACGCAGGCGTTGCCCACGGTCTACCGCGGCCAGCCGATCATATTCCAGCGGTACTTCGATCCCGAGCACGCGCTGCAATTAATCGAGCGCGAGCGCGTCGCGGGAATGCTGGCAGTGCCGGCGGTGCTTCTATTCATGTCGCAGGTGACAAGTTTCATGGAGTACGATCTCAGCTCGATGAAGTCATTTTTTGTCGGTGGCGCCCCGTGTCCCGTGCCAGTTCTGCGGAAGTATCTGGAGCGGGGTGTCACAATTCGTCAAGGATTCGGCATGACGGAAAGCACTGGCACCGGCATCGTTCTCGAGCCGGAGGATAACGAGCGAAAGCTCGGCTCGTGCGGCAGGCCGATGTTCCATTGCAACGCGCGTGTGTGGGACGACAGCGGCAGGGATGCCGCTCCAAACGCCATCGGCGAGCTGATGCTGCGCGGGCCGGTCATCATGAAAGGCTACTGGAATATGCCGGAGCAGACGGAGGCCGCTTTTACCGACGGCTGGTTCCATACCGGTGATCTTGCGAGGATGGACGACGAAGGCTACATCTTCATCGTCGACCGAATGAAGGACATGCTGATAACCGGCGGAGAGAACGTGTATCCGGCCGAGGTCGAGAATGTGATCATGGGGCATCCGAAGGTGGGCGAGGTGGGCGTAATCGGAGTCCCGGACGAGCGGTGGGGCGATAGCGTGCGCGCGATCGTTGTCCCGCTGCCCGGCCAATCGCTTACTGCAGAAGAGATTCAGCGGTTCTGCGAGGGCAAGCTTGCGAGATACAAGATTCCGAAATCCGTCGTGTTTATCGACGCGCTGCCGCGCAATCCGGCCGGCAAAATCCTGAAGGGCGTCCTGCGCGAGCAGCAGAAGTGATTTCAAAATGACACCGCGAGGCGCGGGATTTCGCTCCGCTCAACTGATCGGCGTGCATCAACATGCCTATCAAGCTCAGGGCCTAAATGGGGACTCTGAAGAAACCAGCAATAAACTTACTGTAGAGCGGTGATCACCACTTCCGCGACGGCTGTCTGATTAGCCTCTATGACAACGGTATAATCCTGAATTGTCTTTCCGCCGGTCAGGACTTGCAGCCGGTGTTCTCCCGGCGCAAGGCACCTGAAGGTGAAGTCGCTGCCGCTTGCACACCGGACCGTGAGCGCGCCATCGAGCGTAATCAAGGCAGGAGCAGACTTATCTTCCCCACGCACCCGAACGACGAGGCGACCCGTCCGCTCCTTTTCGAGTCCGATGTATTCAAGGATGCCGCAGTAAACGGCATATGCCTCTCGCCGCGCCACGTCGGGGTCGCGGAGGCGGTCTTCGGTTTCGGCCGATGACGGGCCGGGAAGCGCGACAATGGTTGCCGGCGCCGCCGTATGCGTCAGCACGAAATCAGTGGCCGGTTGAACCAGCGCCCGTTGGGCAACTCCGAGCACTTCGATATGCCCGGCAATTGTGGCGGCCAGCCGCGCCCCGTCCTTGCTGTTTGGATAATGCAGTGAATAGGCATCAGCCGGGCGCGTTTCTGCCCCGGCGGATTCCCCGTTCAATGGACTCAGCACAAGACCTCCGTGCCCGATAGAGATGAAGAGTTCGGCGGCGGATTGCTCTGCAAGCTCCACCCGGCGCAACAGTGTCGCGGTCATATCGGATTCGCGCGTGAGCACGACCTGAGCGCCTGACGCTTTGAGAAACTCCGCGAGATATCGGGCCGCCCGCAGATTCAGGTCAGACGAGCGAACGCCGGTGGGGCCGGTCTGACCTTTTTCCTCGCCGCCAAGCTGAGGGTCGATCGCGATTTTCTTTCCGAACAAGAGGCCGTCGGCGATCGGCTTCAGTTTAACAAAGGAAGGTTTCGCAAGGCTCGCGCAATCAACGGTTCTGGGTATGTATCCTGGAGCTGATACGGTGAGGAAAGAGCCGCTGATTTCTCCGGCGCCGGCGGCAAAATATCCCGCGCGGTCGGTGTAGCCGAGCGGCCGGCCATCTACGGTGACAAGGGCATTCGCGACCGGTGCGTTTCGTGTCGCATCAAACACGTGGAAAACCGAGAAGGAGGGCGCATCGTCGCGCACGTAGAGGTTGACGTTATGCGACAGATCGCCGGCACGAATGGACGCGTTGATTGTCCTTGGCCCTCCCGCACCACCGGGAGCCAGGTACACTATCGCCTCGCCGCCGGTTGTATACGAGACGGCCGGCGAGGACAGCCCCTCGCTCGCGGTGAATTCCGCTCGGGTCCCATCGGCGATCGGCATGGCATCGGCATCAAAAATTTTTGCCGCCAGCCTCACCTGCTGTTTGTTGTTGAGCGGAACCGTGCGAATATTCGTATCAAGAAGGATATATGCCGGCGGCATTACGACGTCAAATTCCGTTGCGGCCGTTCGCGCAGCATTGCCATTGACATTGCGCAAAGAGATATCGACGGTGTGATTCCCGTTGCTGAATCGCCGTTCGGGCAAGTAGTGAACAAGTGAAGAGGCCGGATCGAACGTGGCGGAAACAGGTGCGCCATCGATCCGCATCTCGATTGAGGCGGGATCAATCGGAACTCCACGGTCCGCCGTCACCCGCGCCACGATCATCGGGCGGGCGTCGTTGGGAGATGCCGCCAGAGGCTCGATGATCTCGACTTTCGGGACGCCCTTCGCAAAATATTCGGCTATTCCAAGGAAGTAAGCCTGCGCCTCGACTCGCTGCGTGGGCGCGAGCCCCAGCCGGAATGCATTGAAGGCATGAGATATGAATGAGGGCTCGCCCAGAACTGCCGGCCCGGCGAATTCGCGCAGCACGTGGTAGTTGCCGGGCAAAATCGCATTATCCGGTTGATTCAGGCTGAGCGCAAGCTGCTTATGTATATGCTGTGCGGCGTCGAGCGAAGGGCCGGGGTCTTTCATTTTGAAATACGTCTCGAGCGAATTTCGCTTTGCGCCCGGAAGCACGTCGGCGTTATGGTGCAGCGACACGAACAAATCAGGATCATGCGCCTGAGCGAATTCAACGCGCGCATGCAGGTCCTTTTTCACTTCGATATCGGCAGCCTTGTATACGTTCGAATCGTCTGTCCGGGTCAGGTGCACCTCAGCGCCCGCCTGCGTGAGCATCCCCCACAGGTACAGCGCGACACCCAGGTTCACGTCGGCCTCGCGCAGATTGTTCGGACCGATCGCGCCCACAAATGAGCCGCCGTGACCGGGATCGAGCACAATTCGCCTGCCGCGCAGTGCGCTCACGTCGATGTTCGGTGGCGCCTGCCGAAGGGTGATCTGGCCGTAATCCAGAGCCGCTTGCGGTGTGACGACAACCTGGCGCGCACAGCCGCCGAGAGTAAGACTCGCAAGAACGAGAGAAATAGAGATGCAAGGAAGTCGAGATGCAGCTTTCTTTTTCATTTGATTTCCCCAGCCGTTACAAGATGATTTTGCCCAGCACAACTGCGTGTGATGCCCCCGTCGCCGAAGGGAGATTGGAGGGGTTTCCACTTATCGTTTCATTCGCGAGAAGCGCGAAACCGATTGCTTCCTTCGCGTCAGCCGAGACACCGTACGCATCGGTAAGAGTGACGGGAATCGGCGCAAAAATCCTTTGCAGTAATTCTACCAGATAAACATTCCGACAGCCACCTCCGCTGAGAATGACCTCGTCGACATTCGTTTTCGGGAAAACGAATCGCTCATAGCTCAGCTTGATGGAATGCGCGGTCAGCGCCGTCAGCGTTGCCAGCATGTCGGCGTGGTTCTTCGCCGGTGTCGCGGCCGCAAGCTTTTGAGCAAGTTCCCGCCCGAATAGCTCGCGGCCCGTCGTTTTCGGGGGCGGCGCGTCGAAATAAGGATGTTCGAGGAGGTCCTCGAGGATATCTTTCTGAATGCGACCTTTCCTTGCGCGAGCGCCGTTTGTGTCAAAGTGTTCCTTTGAGCCGGTGATTATGCGGACGAACTCATCAACCAATGCGTTGCCCGGGCCGGTATCGAACGCGAACACATCCTGCTGCGCCGGCGGAACAACGGAGACATTAGCGATGCCGCCAATGTTCTGCAGCGCCCGCACCTTATCGGGTTTTCTGAACAGGAGGAAGTCGGCGTAGGGGATAAGCGGGGCGCCGTATCCGCCGGCGGCGACGTCGCGCGTGCGGAAATCCGCGACGGTAACGATGCCGGTACGCTCGGCGATCACGCACGGCTCTCCGATTTGGAGCGTCGAGCGAGCGGGCGGCGGAGCATCCGGCAGATGGTAAATCGTCTGTCCATGCGACCCGATAAGATGCACGTCAGCCGGCTTCAGGCCGGCCTTCTCTATGATATTCAATGCCGCCTGCGCGAAGAGCTCGCCGAGCCGAAAATTCATCTCGCAGACTTGCCGGGTTTGGCCATCCTTAAGATTTCTCGCCGCGCCGGCGATTTCTTCCGGATACGGATAGATTTCGAACTCGAGCACGCGGACGTTCGTATCGGTATATGCGCCCTCGATCTCGACCAGCGCCGCGTCGATCCCGTCGGCGGATGTTCCGGACATCAGGCCAACGACCAGCCGCTTGCGGAGTCCGGCGATTTCGATCAGTCGTTTCATATCCTACTGAAGCCGTATCGGAAGACTTCCTTCAGCTTTTATTTTCCCGAATAACACACCCGCAAGCGCTTTTAATGAGCATTTGCGGAAGCTGTACGTTGCAATGGTCGCTTCGGCGCCCGAGATGAAGGCAAGATCGTGCGGGTCGCGAACGGCGGCCACGACAGCCGGTCTCCCGAGGTCAAGCAGAGCCTGCACGCACTCGCGCTGGGGCGGGTTCAAATGGAGGTTGTATGTCAAAATGATTAATACATCCGCATTCGCGCATTTTTCAATTGTCCGGCGGATTTCACCGGCATCCGGTCGGACAGATATTTCGAGATGTGTGAGATTCTGATGGAACCGCTTGACCTCATTCAGGAATCCTTTGTTGTGCTGAGCGGCGTCCTCCACCTTTGTCAGCACTTCGAACCGCGGCGTGACCACCACCAGCCGATCCGAGTGCCGCAGCCGCAAAGGAACGAAATTGTTTTCATTCTGTACCAGTGTCACCGCCCGTGCTGCGATCTCTTCGCTTAGTTTTGTCTGCGGAGTATAAGCGGACTCGGCCGGGATATTTTTCAGGTTCTCTTTTATAGATCGGATTCGGGCCGACGATTGATCAATTCTCTCTTCATCGATCTCACCGGTTTCGGCCGAGCGAGCGAGCGAATCGATTGCGGCGACCTGTTTTTCTCGAGTGTGACAGATAAGCAGCATATCCGCTCCGGCGTGAAAGGCAAGTCGCGCCGACTGCGGCGCCTCGTACCGTTTTTCAACGGCGCCCATCTCGAGGCAATCAGTGATCACGACGCCTTCGTATTTCATCCGGCCGCGTAGCAGGTCTTTCAAGAGAGGTGCGGACAACGTGGCCGGCGCACCGGTCTCATCCAATGCGGGAAACGAACAGTGTGCGGTCATCACAAAAGCGACTCCGGCTTTGACAGCGGCCCGGAAGGGCGCCAGCTCGACTTTCTCAATTCGCGCGCGAGGATGATCGACCACTGGCAGATCGTCGTGCGAATCGATTCTTGCTTCGCCGAGTCCGGGGAAATGTTTGGCGGCGGCGCAGAGCCCGTTCTCCTGCAAGCCGGAAATCATAGCTGAGGCGAGCCGGCTCACCATCGCCGGATCGGAGCCGAACGAGCGCGCTCCGACGCCTGGATTTCGCGGAAGCGTTGAGATATCGAGGACCGGCGCAAAGTTCACGGTGATGCCGAGCGCCGCGAGTTCGCGCGCGGTTACCCGTCCTGCCTGTCGCGCGAATTCTTCTGAACCGGTCGCTCCGAGCGCCATGTTGCCCGGGAAGATCGTGACCCCTTCGGTTATCCGCGCGACGCAGCCGCCTTCCTGGTCGATCGCGATAAAGAGCGGCATATCGCTCACCCGCGCGCGCAATTCCTGCAGATGCAGGCAGACCTCGCGGGCGTGAGCGGCATTGCGGATATTCCTGGTGAAGAGGATGATACCGCCGACATGGTGGCGCTGAATCAGGTCGCTCGCGGCGGACGGATCGGTTCCGGGATATCCAATCATGAAGAGCTCGCCGATCCTTTCCCGCAACGATGTCATTTGTCATCCCTCGTATAAGAGATATGGTCCGCGCAACGCTTCGAATTCACGCTGGTCTTTCACCCATCCGCCCAGAATTTCTTCGGTTGTTTGCCCGGCGAGGATGTCTTTCCGAAGCGAGTCCGTTCCTGCAAGCGCATCGAAATGTTGTTCGTTCCACTGCAACTCCCGAGAATGGCGCGCCGTGATTTTCGACAGCAGCTCGACTGCAAGCGCAATCGGGTCCGCAGCGTTCTTGTCGACGGCGGCAAGAGCAATGCCTGCGCATTCTCTCCCGCTGTATTTCGAGGCGGCAGGCGTAAAACGCTGAGGAGAAACTGCAAAGCCTGCCATTGTTTTCGGATCGAGCTTGTTCACGATCGCCGGATCGAGCCACGGCGAACCGATCAGGCGGAACGGCGAGGATGTGCCGCGCCCTTCGGAGAGATTAACGCCTTCAAACAGGCACGTGCCCGCATACAGTAGCGCGGTTTCCGGCGACACTATTGCGGGTGAGGGCGCCGTCCACGCGAGGCCGGTGTCGGAAAAAAGCAGGCGCCTGCGCCATCCATGCATTTTGACAACAGCGAGATGTGCGCCCACTCCGAATGCTTTATTGAACAGCAAGGCCAGTTCTCCTGCCGTCATCCCATGCCTCAGCGGGATCGGGTAAAGCCCGAGGAAGGAAGCGAACCGCGGATCCAGAACCGGGCCCTGAATGGTAATTCCCCCGAGTGGATTCGGCCGGTCGAGCACAACAAACAATTTTCCGTACATTGCCGCGGCACGCATGCCGAGCGCCATGGTCCAGATATAGGTGTAGCAGCGCACACCGATATCCTGCAAATCAAAGACAAGCGCATCCACATCGCGCAGCATTTCGCCGGTAGGCTCCTTTGCGCTGCCGTACAGACTGCGGATCGGCAGGCCGGAACCAGGCTCAATCGAATCGGCAAGATGCTGGCCGGGTGGAGCGCTTACATCGTATCCGTGCTCGGGCGCGAAAATGCATTTGAGATTGATTCCGTTCCCGATCAGTGCCGCCGCGGTCGGGACGCCTTTTTCATTTCTCGCGGCTGAATTCGCGATCAGGCCAACGTGGGCGCCCTCGAGCAGTTTGCGCTCGTATTGGAGTAAGCGACTGACGCCGAGTGTGACCGGCTGAGCAGTGTGCATGCTTCCACTAGTACAATTTGACTATTTCAGCGCCGGTGAAGTAGTGTTTCAGGATCGCGTCATGCTGGAATCCCTGGAGGGCCATTCCCTCGGCGCCTGCCTGGCACATGCCGACGCCGTGCCCCCATCCACCGCCGAGGAAATTGAACCTGACGGGATTCCCGGCCGAATCTTTTTTTATTTCCAGAACGAACATGGTGCTTTTCAGTTTGCCCAAGACACGCCGTATCTCAAGCTCTTTGTAAATGACGGCGATGTCGCGCGAGCCGACGATTCTGACTCTGAGGGCGCGCCCCGACACGCCTCGCTTGAGGACTTTGATGTCCTTCACCGTGCCGACTTTGTAGTATTTGTTGACGGCGGCGTTCATCTGCTTTGCGGTAAAGCTGACATGCCAGCGAAAATTCTTTGAGCTGCCGGCGCGCGGATCGGCGCAGTATGCGCGCGGCGTGCATTTCAGCCAGCTCGCCAATTGTGAATCTTTAAGCGGGGAGTCGAAGGATTCAGGGTTGCTGAACAATTCAGAGACGCCGCGCAACGATGCAGCGGGGCGAGAGCTCCAGACGTTTTCATTGTGTTCGGTATGTCCCCCGCAGTTGGCGCTGTAGACGGCGTCGATCAACCGGCCCTCTCTCATGAGGACCAATCCACGCGTTGCATCCACTGCGGCATCGGTTCGGACAGTGCGCCGCGCCAATCCGCCGAATTCCTGGCAATGCTGAGAAGCGCAAAAGTCGAACGGGTCGAACACATGTTTGATTCCCAGTTTGGCAAGCGCTTCCGTGCGCGCTGCGATCGCCTGCACCTTCAGCGCCTCATCCGGCGCGTTCAGCCGTATCTCCACGGGAACAACGCCCTTCACGTATTCCTCGAGTGTCACCAGGTTTATCGCGGACAGTTTGCCGTGCTTATCGATGAAAATTTCGAGCGGGCTGATATAGCGCCTGTTTTCGCAGTTGCCCGAGACCCAGAAGCCGTCTCCGAAGGGGACATTATGCACCTCGATAGGCTGATCCGCAGTCAAAGCGACATGCGAATCGGCATACGAATAGACAGTATCGGTGCCGTCCAGAATCTCGATGTTCCCCTTGGGATTAAGTACGCTTTCGTCGATGATCCAGGCCGAATGGCCCCACCTGTTCATCTTATCCCGAAAAGCCTCGGCGTCCGCCTTCTTCTTGAAGCTGCCGAGTGCCACCCAATAGACCGTGGTATCCATGACCGAGCCGTCGGCATGGACGAAAGGACCCCCCGCTTTAATGAGACGCACAGTGTAGCCGTCGCTTTTCCATTTCTCGGCGAACTGCAAGGCCTTCTCGTATTCGGACCCGCGAAAAGTTGCAACGCCGACCGGATACATTTGAACGCCCACACGCGCGCTGCGCAACCTGAACCGAATCCGGCGGCCGGGCTCCACTTTCATCGTCTTGCTATCGAAATTCAGGTACATTTCTGATTCGCTTGTTACGAGTATAGAGTCGGCCTCCTTGAGTATCTGGATTTTCAGGGTAGGTTCGACGAACGCTTCCCGCGGCTCGATCTTCTTCGGCTCGACGACCTGGATCTCCTCATCGGTCCCTTCATCCGCCTCCTCATCAGTCACTTCTTCAATCAGCGCTTCATCCACCGCCTCAATAAGCTCCTCTCCGACGTCGGAAGCATCTGCATCTGCGGCGGTCTGATCAGGAACGGGTTCCGCAACACAACTCTCTTCGACCACCGGTCCATCGTCGACTGGCGAAGGCGGCGCAACAGCAGTCTGCCGCCGGGCACACGCGAAAAACAGCAAAAGGACGAACGGCAAAAAAACAATATGATTCCTTTTCAGCGCCAAAGATGGTTCCTCCCTGTTTCTAGCCTTTGATAGCACCTATTCTCATTCCCTGCACAAACCAGCGCTGGAACATTATGAAGACAATGAACATCGGAAGCGAAGCGAGCACGGCGCCGGCCATCAGCAGGCCGTAATCTAGCGTCTGTTTATCCTGCAAAGTCGCGAGCCCGACAGTTAACGTGTATGTTTGCGCGCTATTCAGCACCAAGAGCGGCCAGAGAAAAGAATTCCAATTCGATATGAACAGGAAAATGGCGAGGACTCCCAGTGCGGGTGCACACAGCGGAAGAATAATTCGAAAGAAAACCTGGAACTCGCTGCAGCCGTCCATTCGTGCGGCTTCTTCAAGAGCGGTCGGAATCGTGGAAATGAACTGTCTCATGAAAAAGATGCCGAATGAACCCGCAAGCCCGGGCAGGATTGCGGCCCAAAGAGTATCCACAAGATGCAGTTTGACCATCATAATATACAGCGGCACGATCAGGATGTGGACCGGCACCATCATAGTCCCGATGACCAGCCAGAAAAGCAATTGGCGGCCGGCAAACTTCTTTTTCGCAAAGGCATATCCCGCCATGCTATCGAACAGCAGTTGCCCGAGTGTAATGATTGCACAGATGAAGAAGGAGTTGACTGTCCAGCGTATAACAGGCGCGCTGGAAAGGAGTTGCGCGTAATTCTGCGTCGTCAGGCTCCGGTGCAGGAGCATTGGCGGAATCGAGCTCAGTTCCTCGTTCGGGCGGAACGAAGAATACAGCATCCACAATGCCGGAAACAGCGAAATCACTGCTCCCAGCAAGAGGAGCGACACCAAGAGGACCTCATTTTTTCGGAATCTCATCTGCGCCCAGCTGAGGATTTAGTATTCGACGTCAGATCTAAAAAAACGGTATTGCACGATTGATGCCAGCATGATGATTGCGAACAGGAGCACCGACATTGCGGCGGCCACTCCGAATTCAAAATCTCGAATGGCCGCGGTATAAATCCGATGTGCGACAACTTCGGTGGCATATCCCGGACCACCGTCCGTCAGAATGAAAACCTGGGTAAAAACCTGAAATGAGGCAATCGTTATCGTTAGCGCAAGAAACAGCGTTGTCGGTCGCAGCAATGGAAGAGTGAGATGCCACCATTTGCTGAATGCGCTCGCGCCATCCAATTCTCCCGCATCATAAAGCGATTTCGGTATTGCGTCAAGAGCAGCGAGATAGATGAGCACCGGTCCGCCTGGAGGCCGTGCGATACTGGTTAAGATCACGCTCCACAAGGCGATACGCGAATCGGTCAACCAGTGCACGCCGGGCAGACCGAAAAATCCCAAACCGGCGTTGAGGATTCCAAAACTCTCATTGAACATCCATCGCCACGCCATTGTCAACACCACGACCGACGCGACACCCGGCAGATAATAGGCCCCCCGGAAGAATCCGCGCACCCGGTTTGACAGCGGGCAGATCAGGCTCGCAACCACTAAAGCCGAGACAACATTGACAGGCACAACGACCACGGTATAGACGAGGGTATTTATCGCCGCTTGGCGGAATACCGGGTCATTGACAGCCGCGGCAAGATTTCGAAATCCCACCCAACTCGGTCGAGCCTGTGCGAAAGTGAAGTCCTGGAAAGTGAGCAGTAGGACCCAGACAAGCGGAAACAGCAGAAAAACTGCAAAAATCGCAAGTGCAGGGAAAAGAAAGGCGTAGGCAGAAAGTGATTCGAGTCGGCGGCGAACCAGGTACAAGACGGGCAGGATTGCACAAAAAAGTGCGGCGGTGGCAATCGCGACGGATTTAAAGGATGCTTTGGATCCTTCGGGAGCTTGTCTTTCGTGAGCCGTTTTAATAAGTGCTTCAATCTCCTTACCGCCAGAAGCCACTGCCGACATCAGCGATTTTTCTCCGAGAAAAGCCAATTGGAGCTCTCTCTGATATTTTTCGTCGATTTTGGCCCATTGAGCATGCCGCGGTACTGTCTGTCCGGCGGATAGAATCCGCTGGACTTTCGACATTACTGCGTCGTCCGCATATATTGTTCCCGCAGATAGGCGTGAAGGGATCACCCCGTATGTCCTCAGGTCTCTTTGCGCATCGGGACGAACGAGAAACTTCGCGAATTCGATACACAGCCGGCGCTTTTGGGGGTCGTCCTGGCGCAGCACCACAAATCCGGATGTGCCGATAAATGCCCGTGCGGCCGTCTCGTTTCCTGAAGGAGCGGGATACGGCAGCACGTCGAATCGGAAATCGCCCAATGCGTGTAGGCGCGGGACTGCCCAGATACCGAGGGGCGCGATCGCTATGTTTTTTTGCGCGACGAAGCGCTGCCACAGAGTCTCCGCGTCCCAGGCCGCACAGTCGGCCGGGGCCACTCGAGCCGCATGAACAAGGTTGTAGAGAAACGTGGCGTTGGCCGCATCGCCTAAGCCTCGGGGTAAGATCTGTTCATCTAAAGCCATTCCGTCGGGAAAAAGGAAAGGCCAGACCCCCGTGTCGCCGGGGCGCAAGAGGAAAGCAAATCCCGCGGCATCAGAGCGGCCGTCGCCGCCGCAGCGCGTGAGCCGCCGGGTAAACTCGAGAAATTCGGGATGGTTCCAGCCGTCCCGAGGAAGCTCCAGCTTGCACTGCTCGAGCAAGTCGAGGTTTGCGAACAGGACCGAGCCGGTGACGTACCAGGGCACTCCATAGAGTCTGCCATTGTAAGTGAAGGATTCCAGTGCCGGCGCGAGAAAATCACTGCGGTCCTCTTGCGTGAGGTGATCATCGATGGATTCGATGAATCCACCTTCGATAAGCTGGACCGGTAGAACCCCTGTTATGATATCCGGTCCGACGCCGGCGGTGATGGCGATCTTTTTTTTATCTTCACCGTGTTCCCAAGTCAGCTCGGTCAGCTCGATCGATACGCCGGGATGGAGCCGCTCGAACTCCGTTATCTGTTGCTTGATCCAATAAAAGCGATCGACCGATTGATCATCCTCGCGCCAGCGCGGATACTCCCATATCTTGATTGTGAGCGGATTCTGCTTTTTTCCACAGCTCAAGAGAGCACTCGCGCTGAGCAGGCACACAATCAGCATGAAAAGAAAGGAAGGCCGGAAAAGAAGGAAGGAGGAACGACGGGGACGGATTTTCCTGGCGGTGCGAATGAACGATAGCATCAACTGATCTTCGTTATGTGCTCGCTTTTAATGTCGACCCAGCCGTTTTCCAGTATTAGCCTGATGCCGTTTTCTATCTTCTCATAGGAATTGCCGCGCATCGTGTTTCCGTTTTTCAGGACGACAATAACCTTGTCGGCAGGCGGCGGCGGCAGGGGTGGCGAAGCCACAACGGTTTCGACTTCGACCATTTCGACGACTTCGACTTCCGGCAGAAAATCGGCCGCAGGCTTTTTCTTCAGAGCAACTTTCAGCGTCACCGGTTTCGAATTCCTCTTATATCGCTCGTAATAAGAAATGACCTTCGGCACATACGCCCGCGTTTCTTTGAATGGAGGAATGCCTCCGTATTTCAAGACGCTTCCCGGCCCCGCATTATAAGCGGCCAGCGCGAGCTCCAGATCGTTGTTAAACAGTTCGAGCATTCGGGCCAGATACTGTACGCCTCCGCCGATATTCTGCTCCGGATCGAAGCTATCCTGCACCTGCATCTCCATCGCCGTCATCGGCATGAGCTGCATCAAGCCGCGGGCCCCGCAATGAGAGACCGCGAACGGATCAAAGTCGGATTCGCACTTGATCACGGCCTTGACCAGGGCGGGATGCAGGCCATAATCTTTCGAATAGAAGCGAATGATTTCCTCGAGATCGAACTCCTCGACTTCCGGCTCATTCTTGACCTTGCGGACGACCTGGGTCTTCGTGATCTTCTTAATCGGCTCGAAGTTCAGCAGCACATAGTCGGGGCCGACGTCTTTCACCTTGCTCGTGAGCAGCAGCAAACCCGAGGTGTGCTGATACACGTAAATCGGCGGTTTTCCATTTTCGCCGTACAGGTAACGGGGAAGCCTGCGTTTCTTTTCATTGGACGGCTGAATTTCTACCGGAGCTCTTGCCATCTTTTCGGTGCATTGCTTCAGGCAATTTGCGATAGCCGAAGATTGCGGGTCAACGGCGCAGGCGAGCTCGTAAATGTCCCTCGTCTTGTCGCCGGGCGGCAGCTTGAAGAAGGCATCTCCGACAAAAGTTGAGGTGAGAGGAATTTTCCTCCCCTCTTCCGACAATTTTTTAAGCGCCGATTCGATATCATCGAGATAATTGCGTTCGGACGCAAACTTTATTTGACTGGTGTAGTACATAACCCGGATCGGCGGCGAGATTGAGCCAGGCGCCGGGTCTCTCGACAGAATGGTTTCCCATACACTGGAAACCGTTTGGACGGCATTCTGGAACGCCGACGCAATCAGGTCGTCCTTGCATGCTTTGTATCCTCCACCGGCCAGATACCGTGTCTTCACGAAGCTCTCCGATTTCTGCGCTTCACTGCGGACGCGCTCGAGATGGAGAACCGGATACGTGAGATTGGCGGGTTGGATATTATAAACGCGGTAATTGGTCACATCACTGTCGATATCCGCTTCGAGCTTTCTTCGTATCTCGATGTTTGTGGCGTTGCTCGGGGCGGGCGGCAGCGCGAAATCCGAGACGACTACGCTGAGTTCGCCCAGTCGATATGCGAAATAACGAGAAAGGTTCTCATTCTTGTGAGGGATGAGCATCAGCAGTTGGATATCTGCGGTAAGATCGGTGTCGGCGCCGGGTGCATGCCGGTTGGCGACCCCGTTGGAAACTCCCTCGAGCAGGTCCTCTTTATAGAGCAGCAGAGTTCTGCTGTGTCTGGCCGACAACGAAGAAAGCGCGAATTCAGCGATCTGAGAGTGGGCGCGTGGTCCCCACGCGAAGGCTTCGGTTGAAAGCAGGAACAACGAGAGGATTGCGGCAGCGCCGGAAGTCAAAATGGCCGCGAAGGCGACTCCACGAGCGCAGTATATATTTCCAGTCTGCTTGGCCATGGAGTTTAATTCTTGTGGGGACTTGCAAAGACCAACATCCGGGTCGGCCCTTGGCCGATCGGAACCGTTTCAAGGACAGCGCAATCCCGCGCGTCCATTACAGACACCGTATTATCAAGCCGATTCGAAACGTACAGGTAGTGTCCGTCCGGGCTGACTGCGATCCCGCTCGGCCCGCTTCCTGTCGGGACTTCGCGAACCACCGACAGAGTTTTAGCATCTATAACAGATATCGTCTCTGACAGGAAATTTGCGCAGAACAGAAAGCGGCCGTCGGGAGAGACGGCAACGTCTTCGGGACGATCTCCAACCGTAACAGATGCCGTTTCAAATTTTCCCGGCTGAAGAACAACCACCTGATCGCCTATCGAGTCGCTGACAAACAGGCGGCCGTCGGGAGAGACGGCTATCGAGCGGGGAGCCTTTCCCACTTTGATTGTGGATGCGATTTCACGCTTGGCGGTATCTATCATCGAGACGGTTCCCGAGAACGCGTTCAGGCAATACAGCATTTTGCCGTCGGGTGAAATGGCGAGGCACATCGGTTTTTCGCCGACCTTAACGTCCCCGCTCACTTCGCCGGCCGGCATGCTCACCAGCGAGATGGTCCCGTCGTTTTCGTTTGCCACGTATACCGTCCGCCCGTCCGGATGAACCGCCACGCCGCGTGGATATGAGCCAACCGCAACTTTTGAGCGGACTTCTCCCGTCTGGATGTCGACCGCATAAAGCATGTCACTGTATCGAACGGTGAGATAGAGGAGATTTCCGTTCGCGTCCACGGCGATTCCTTCGGGCCGGTCTTTGAGCACCAGGCTCGAGACTCGTTCAAGCGAGCGCCCATCCACGATCGAAATTTCGCGGCTATCCTCATTGATAATAAATATTGCGGATGCGCCAATCCCGAGCGCGCCTCGCTTCTGTTCCACCAGTTCCGTCTTTTCATCCAGTGGCGGCACCAGCCGCGCGATTTCTCTGCGCTCCGCGCCGGCGCGTCCCGAATGCACCCATTTGCTCGGCTCGAGTACCGGTTCGCCGGCCCCGCTCGGAGGCTTGACTGACACCGGGCGCGTCTCCTTTCGAGCACTATCGGCCACAGGCGCGAGCGACGGTTTCCCCGGTTCCTTTAATGGTGTGACTGTCGCGGAGGAAGCTTTTTCTGCCACAGGCGGAAGAGAAATCGAGTCCTCAAGGATCGGAGCGAATTCAGGCGCAGGCACGGCCGCTGCGAGAGCCGTCTGCGGCTGAAGCGCCTGGACCGGCTCTTCAAAAACGGCGGCCGATGGGGGCGGGGACGTTTTGGCGGTTAAAGCCACAACCTCGTTCGCGTCGCTCAAGGAAACAAAAGCTGTCTGGCGCTCGGGAACATAGCTGATCGCCGCAGGACGCGAATCGAGCGCAACCGTCGAAATGGAAAAATCCGGCAGCCTGATGATGCTGATGCTACGCGCTTTTGAGTTGACGACGAAAATCTTCTCGCCCTCAGGGGCGACAGCGACGCGAGCCGCTCCGTCCCCCGTTTTCACCTCACGCGCTACGACGAAGGCGGCCGTATCGGCAACGATCAAACCGCCCGCTTCGTAATCGGCCGCAAACAGGAGCGAGCCATCGGGTGAAAGCGCAAGTCCGCGCGGATAGCCGCCGGTAGTCAGGCTGCGAACGATTTCGCCGGTCGATGCGTTCAATTCGAGAATCGAGCCGCGCTCGCGCATGGATACGAAGAGGCGTTTGCCGTCCGGCGATATTGCCAGTCCTTGCGGATAGTCTTCAAGAGGAAAAACCGCCGCGGCTTGACGCGAGGCAGTATCAATGACGCTGATGCTTCGCCCGGTCACATTCGCAACGTACAGCGTGCGGTCGTCGGCGGATAAGGCAAGCGCGATCGGACCTTCTGCAACTTCGATCTTCGATTCGACGGTATCCGTTTGCGGCGCGAGAAACCACACGTCGTTCGAAAAGAAATTCGCGACTGCAAGGAACGAGTTATCACTCGCAATGGCAAGCGCAATCGGGCCGTCGCCGGCAGGAGCGGTGGAAATGGTTTTTTGTTTCTCGAGATCGATAATGGCGAGATTATCCGCCCCGAAACCCGCAACATAAACATAGCGGCCGTCGCGTGTCGCTAAGATGTCGTGGGGATTTTTACCCGCGCCTATCGTGTAGCCGGCAGCGTATTCGGGCGCGACCGTGGCATCGGCATGCCCGGAGCGGAAACCGATCAGGAGCAGGAGGGCGACGGCTCCAAGCAAACGTATGCTCTTTGGCCGAAGAATAACCGCAACTCTTTTGTGTGCCGATCTATTTCGCGACAATATTCACCAGTTTCCTGGGGACAACAATCACCTTTTCGACTGTTTTTGCGTCGAGAAAATCCACGATTTTCGAATCATTCAGCGCGGCCTTTTTCAGCTCCTCTTCGCTCGAATCGGAAGAGACGGTGACGCGGCTGCGCACCTTGCCGTTAACCTGGATGACGACGACCATTTCTTCCGCTTTGATGGCGCGGGAATCAAATGCGGGCCACGCTTCGCGAAGCAGGCTCTGCGTGTGCCCGAGGCGCGACCACAGTTCCTCGCTTATGTGCGGCGCCATCGGATACAGCAACGCCACCAGCTTTTCGAAAATCTCTTTCAGCACGACCGGCCGAACCTGCTCGAGATCCGCCGAATACAGCGCGTTCACCAGTTCCATCAACGCGCTGATGGCGGTGTTGAAATGGAAGCGTTCCTCGATATCCTCGGTCACTTTTTTTGTCGTAGCGTGAGCAATGCGCCTCAGGTCGCGCTCGGTTTCATTCAGGTCCTTCGGGATCGCTCCGTCTGTGTTCTGCAGGCGGCCCGCATGCGGAACGATCAGTCTCCACACTCTATTGAGGAAGCGGAACGCGCCCTCGACCGCGCGGTCGTTCCATTCGGCATCCTTGTCCGGAGGGCCGATGAACAGCGTATAAACGCGGACCGTGTCGGCGCCGTATTTTTCGATGAGCGGGTCGGGCGCGACGACGTTGCCCTTCGATTTCGACATTTTCGCGCCGCCCTTGATGATCATGCCCTGCGTGAACAGGTTGTGGAACGGCTCGTGGAAATCGATCAGTCCGAGATCGCGGATCACTTTCGTAAAGAAGCGCGAGTACATCAGGTGCAGAATCGCGTGTTCGATGCCGCCGATGTACTGGTCGACCGGCAGCCATTTATTCACCAGCGCCGAATCGAAAACCTTCTGCTCGTCGTGCGGCGAGAGGTACCTCATGTAATACCAACTCGAATCGACGAAGGTATCCATTGTGTCGGTCTCGCGCCTGGCGGGTCCGCCGCAGGCGGGACACGTTGTATTGACGAACTTGGCGCTGCGCGCGAGCGGAGATTCGCCGGTCGGCCTGAACTCGACGTCCTCCGGCAGATAGACGGGCAACTGCTCCTCGGGAACGGGGACCATTCCGCATTTCTCGCAATATACAATCGGGATCGGCGCGCCCCAATAGCGCTGTCGCGAGATCAGCCAGTCGCGCAGGCGGTAATTGACAGTGCGCGTGCCGATGCCTTTTTCCTCCATCCAGACGCCGATCTTCTCGATGGTCTCGCCGCTCGGCCTGCCGTTGAATTGGGCGGAGTTGACCATGACGCCTTCATCTTCGTAGGCGGCGGTCATGGTATCTTCATGGAGACTGCCGTCCGGTTTTTGCACCACGACGCGAATCGGCAAACCGTACTTCTTTGCGAACTCGAAGTCGCGCTGGTCGTGAGCGGGAACGGCCATGACCGCGCCGGTCCCGTATTCCATCAGCGCGTAATTCGCTATCCACAGGGGAACACGTTCGCCATTGGCCGGATTAAGGATATGCTTGCCGATGAACATGCCCTCTTTTTCGAGTTCGGCCGATGTTCGCTTGATCCGGTCGAGCCGGCGGCAGCGCTCGACGAAATCGCTGACTTCCTTCTCAATCGCAGTGCCGCGCGTCAGCTTCTCGACGAGAGGATGTTCGGGCGCGAGCACCAGATAGGTAACGCCGAAGACGGTGTCGGGCCGGGTGGTATAGCAGGGGACAGGCTCGCCGGTTTCCGCAACCTTGAACTGGATGGTCACGCCGTGGCTTTTCCCGATCCAGTTGCTCTGCATCGTCTTGACGCGCTCGGGCCAGTTCCCGAGATGGCTCATGTCGAGCAGTTCCTCGGCATACGCGGTTATCTTGAAAAACCACTGCTCCAGGTCGCGCGTGGTCACGCCGGTTCCGCAGCGCTCGCACTCGCCGTTGATCACCTGCTCATTCGCCAGCACGGTCGCACACGATGGGCACCAGTTGACCGCCGCCTTCTTCTTGTATGCAAGCCCCTTCTTGTAAAATTGGAGGAACAGCCACTGCGTCCATTTGCAGTACAGCGGCTCGCACGAGGCGAACTCGCGGTCCCAGTCGTACTCGACGCCCCAGTTCGTGAGCTGTTTCTTCATGCGGCGGATGTTTTCCCACGTGCTGACCGCCGGATGTATGTTTCTCTTGATCGCGGCGTTCTCGGCCGGAAGCCCGAAGGCGTCCCACCCCATCGGCGCCAGCACATTGAAGCCCTTCATGAACTTGTAACGCGCCAGAACGTCGCCGATGATGTAATTGCGCCCATGGCCCACGTGCAGCTCGGCCGACGGATACGGGAACATCATCAGACAGTAAAACGGCGGCTTTGGCGAGCTTTCATCCATCTTGAACAGCTTGTTTTCCCGCCAATATCGCTGCCATTTCGGCTCGATTTCCCGGAAATTATACTCGTCGTTCATCAGCAAATCTTGATCGCCTGCTTTTCTTTCTATATCTTTGACAAAAAAACCCTTACAAGGCTTTAATGTACCATATTTCGGCTCTTTTAGCAAGAAATCATCAACTTGGTGCGTTTGCGAAATTGCGGAAATTAAATGGAACACATGACGAACAAATGGATTAAATTGAAATGGTGTCCAGGCGCTTCCTGGGGGAATATCACTGCGACAGCGAACGTGGTCGATCGCCAATTTCAACTTCAAGGTTGCAATTATTTATCGTGAGCTTGCCGTCCATGAAGAGGGCAGCGACTCGCGCGCCGATTACGTGAACGTCTTCAAGAGGGTCTCCGTCGACTATTGCGAGGTCCGCAATCTTGCCTGCCTCGATCGAGCCGAATTTATCTTCCAGCCCCAGCGCGCGTGCGCTGTTGATGGTGGCTATTCTGACGGCGTCGGCCCCGTGAAATTTGTTTTGACCGGAATCGTTGTTCAACGTAAAATCCAGCATGTTGATTTCATGTCCAATCATGGCCGGAGTGCCCATGGGAACGCCGCCGTCATTTCCAGCCGCCATAATGGCTCCGCTTTCATACAGCATGCGCACATTTTCACCGCCGTTCACGATCACGGGAGAAAAATACTTGTAGAAATCCGTGACATCGAAAAAGCCCAGGCTTTTGAGCTTTCCTTCCGCAATTCTGGCGGAGGCTTCTTTCACGCTGCGGCTCAATCCGTTCGCCCAATATTCGTCGGCAAGCTCCGAAAGATTGGCGGCCCTGAAACGAGTTATCGAATCCATTTGAGGATGATCAGATACCGGATCATCCTTGATTTTCCAGCATAAATCATATGCGACGGTCGCCGTTGGCTCCAAAAAGCAGTCCGATGCATTAAACATTTGGATATCGGCCTCAGTCAATTTGTCATCAAACGGAGCATGAGCAAGCGAGGATACTCCGCATTCCACTCCCCGGCGAAACGATTCCACGGAAACATGATGCATCGTACTTTTCAGGCCCCTCTTGCGCGACTGATCTGCGATGGCTGCCAGTTGTTGCCTTGTCATGATCGTCAAAGTCGGCTGGTAATCAATCATATTCTCGCGCTGCTCTCCAATCTTGATGCATTCGGCGCCGCGCTCGTCCACCGCCCTGTTCACGGCATCCCTGACCTGCTGCTCGCTTGCATCAATCGGAAACAGCACGCCCCCGGCCTCGGGTTCCTCATAATCGACAAATGGAAATTTGAGGAGCAATTGCATGAACCCGTCGATGAAGCCCACATGTCCGGTCAGGTATCCTTCCGGCGGACCGACCACCACCGATTGCAGAATCCGCGGGCCTCGCATCGTACCGCGGGAAATCCTCTCCTTGAGCGACCTCGTCAGTCGCAGGTCCGGCAGCCAGGCGTCCCGGATGTTGGTGATGCCGTGGGCGAGGCATCCGCTCATGTTCAAGGCTATCTGCCGTTCGTGATATTTCCGGGTGAGCATCAAGTCTTGGAAGCTCATCACGCGCGACGGAAAGGTCATGCCGATATGACAGTGCGTGTTAAAAAGCGCCGGAAGCACGGTTCTGCCTTTCAGGTCGATGCTGAAAGCGGCGCCGGCGGAGCCAGAAGAATTCTGTGAGCTGCATATTTCGGCGATTTTCCCGCCTTCGATGATTATGCTGGTTCCAGCCTCAAGATAGCGTCCGTTATAGACATCGATAAACCTTCCATTCTTGAGTTCGACACGGGAATCGGCGCCGGGAAGATAATCATCCACAAAATGCGTGGGAGATTTAGCCTCGAAATCTGCGGCGGATGCCTGCCTCTGTCCGCTCAACAAGAACGGCAAGAGTGTAGATGCACCCATGATCGATAGCGCTTCTTTCCTTGAAAACTTCCGGAGTCCGGTCATTAGTATCCATCCTCGATATCCATAATATCCATTCTCGTCTCTTCTCGGCTTGGTACGTTTGTCAATGAGAAACAATTCTACTTCCGATACAAATAAGAGTCAAATGGCCGAACGCGGAGGAATTGCCGTTGAAGGTGTTCTTATATCTTTCTCTGCTTGCATGCGATTCAAAAGCCGCGTATAATCTGCTCATAAGGGCGCCTCCATCAAAGTCGCAGGCAAAGCCAAGGAGGATTATCATGTCTCCAGCCTTAAGCGCGGACTACATAAGGTCGAAAATAACCAAGAAAGCGGTGCGCAACATACGACAGGGCGGCAGGAAAGAGGACGCAGACAGGGGCATGTACCGCCCGGAGATCAAAATCGATTTGCAGCGCTCCGTTCTCCTGACAGAGTCATACAAAGAGACCGAGGGCCGGCCCATGGTCATCCGCCGCGCCAGGGCGCTCGAACGGATTCTCTCCAGGATGGAACTGTATATTCAGGATCATGAGCGGATCGTCGGGAATAATGTTTCCACCCCGCACGGCCTCTACTTCGGAATAGACATGGCATGGCGCTCGGTGAGGCGGATCGTGAACGAGGAAGAGGGCCGGACCCTGCTGGACGATGCCGGCCGAAAAACGCTGGATGAACTGATAGCCTACTGGGACGGCAAGTCCATGAGCGATATCCAACAGAGGACGTTCACGGGCAAGGTGCTGGGGGCATGGAGACTTCCCGATAGCGGCGCCGCGACGTGGTCTCACTGGTCGGAGCTGGGAATCCCGGATTACGAAAAAGTCTTTCGGGTGGGCGTCAGGGGTCTTATCGAAGAAGCACAGGCGAGGCTGGCGCAGATCGATCGCACGGTGCCGCTGGATTATGTCGATCAAAAGGATTTCCTTCAGGCTGTCGTTATCGCCCTTGAGGCTGTGATCAACTACGCTCACCGCTATCGAGACCTCGCTCGCAAGAAGGCGGCGCAGGCCGCCGACGCGGAGCATAAGGCGCGCCTCGAGGAAATCGCGGAGATATGCGATCGAGTTCCGGAATATCCGCCGCGGACCCTGCATGAAGCCCTTCAGTCCTTTTTCCTGCTTCATGTGGTTCGTTACATCGAATACTCCACTCTGGGCATCGGCGTGCGCTTCGATAAGGTTTTCGGCCCCTATTATGAGAATGATCTCAAGAGCGGGAAGATCACGCGCGAGAAGGCGCTCGAGCTGCTGCAGCTTCTCTGGGTGAAATTCCATGAGCTCGGCTTGATCTATTCGCCCACGTTATCCTCTATTTACGGGGGCGTGGCTTCCCTGCAGGCGATCACTCTCGGCGGGCTGGATGATGAGGGCAACGACGTCACGAACGAGATGACCTACCTCGTTCTGGAATGCGCGCAAATGATGCGGTCGCCCGAGCCGACCATCGCGCTGCGGTATCATGAGAACACGCCGCGCGCGCTTCTGTCGAAGGCGGTTGACGTAATCAAGACGGGAATCGGCTATCCCTCTTTCTTTAATGATAAAGCGATACTGCCCTTGCTTGCGCAGTGGGACGTTCCGGAAAAAGACGCGAACGACTATGCGATAACCGGCTGCGTCTATCTGGAGATACCGGGCAAGAATGTCTCCCGCAAGGCCTACGGCGGACTGGTTCTGCCGCTTGCTCTCTGGTACGCCCTGAATCAGGGCAGGAGCCAATGGTCGGACGACGTCCAAGTGGGCGCGCGGACACCGGACCCGCTGACCTTCAAATCGGTCGACGATTTGATCGGCGCTTACATAACACAGGTGGAGTTTTTCGCCAGACGCCTCTGCGCCCTCGAAAACATCTCGCATGCACTGCACGAAAAGTATCTGCCGCGGCCATTCTATTCCGCTCTTCTTGAAGGCTGCATCGAGCAGGGAAAAGAGTGCAAGAAGTTCGATTATCCTTCGCCGGTCTCCCACATGTGCATCATCATCGGCCCGACAAATGTGGCGGACGCGATTACCGCGATAAAGAAAAACGTCTTTGAAGACAGGAAGGTCTCGATGAAGACTCTTCTTGAGGCGATGGCCGCGAACTGGAAAGGATATGAGCAAGTGCGCCAATTGATGGCGCATGCGCCCAAGTACGGCAACGACGACGACTATGCCGACGCGGTCGCGGCGGAGATTCACCACCGGACAGCCGAGGCGATGGCGAAAGCCAAGACGCGCTTCGGGTACGCGTGTCGGGGCGATGGCAGCGGCATCTCGGCGACTTACGCCGCTGGCGCTACCGTTCCGGCGACTCCGGAAGGGCGTTGCGCCGGCACACCGTTATCCGACTCGACGCTTGCGCCGGTTTTCGGCATGGATCGGCACGGGCCGACGGCCGTACTGAAATCAGCTTCCAAGATCAGCACCGTGAAAACCTACAATCATTTGTTGAACCAGAAATTCCTGCCGCAGGCGCTCGAAGGCAACATGAAAGAAGTCTTCATGGATTACATCCGGTCGTGGGGCGATCTCGGCATCAGCCATATTCAGTTCAATGTGGTGGACCGAGAGAAGCTCCTGGATGCGCAAAAAAACCCGGAGAAATATCAGGACCTTCTGGTGCGCGTGGCCGGCTACAGCGCCTATTTTGTTGATCTGTCCAAAGGCTTGCAGGATTCAATAATCGCGCGCACCAGCCAGTGTTTCTGAGCGGGAAAGCGGCACATAGGACACACCAGTCCTTGGTCACCGAATCTGTAGGGGCGGGTTTCAAACCCGCCCGATTGCAACATCTACACCCGCCAACTCGAAACCCGAAACCTGGAACCTGGAACCATCTTCAATACGTAGCGCAGGCATCTTGCCTGCATTTTCCCTGACCGCGCCTCGCGGGGTCATCCTGAGCGCAGCCGAAGGATCCCCCTTTGAAACCGTCAGTCTTACATCCCGCATTTCGCAGGAAGACTGTGGACTGTTATCTGCCCTTCTCTCTTCCAACTTTGAACTTTGAACCTTGAACGTTGAACTAATTCAAAGCCACGGAAGCGCACAGATTCACATGGATTATTGAAACCTGATAAAATGCCCCTCGTACGGGCATCCCGCGCTTCGCGGGACCGTGCCCGAAAGACGTTGTATCGGGCAAACCCACCGTGCGGGAGTTGAACAAGTGACTCTGAATCAGGCACAGCTTTTCCAGGAGAAACAATCATGTGTCAACGCTTGAGAGGAAAGGTCGCGATTGTGGTCGGTGCGGGTTCAACACCCGGTGAGACCATGGGCAACGGCAGG
The DNA here is from genome assembly GCA_003598085.1 of Candidatus Abyssobacteria bacterium SURF_5. Taxonomy (NCBI): domain Bacteria; kingdom Pseudomonadati; phylum Candidatus Hydrogenedentota; class Candidatus Abyssobacteria; species Candidatus Abyssobacteria bacterium SURF_5. The sequence goes on along the minus strand of QZKU01000101.1, from coordinate 11,334 downwards.
GCAACGGCAATCCTTTTCGCGCGCGAGGGTGCAAAGGTGATGCTGGTGGATTACCGGCTCGAGTCGGCCATGGAAACGAAGAAGATGATTGATGACGATGGCGGCGAGTCGTTTGCATTCGGCGCCGACATAACCAAATCGGCCGACTGCAAGCGCATGGCCGACACATGCGCCGAGACCTACGGCAGGATTGATATCCTCCACAACAACGTCGGTATCGGCGAGGGAGGCGGCCCGGTCGAGTTAAGCGAAGAGGACTGGGACAAGGTCTTCGGCACTAATCTCAAGGGCATGTTTCTTACGTGCAAGCACGTCCTTCCTTACATGGAGAAACAGGGAAGCGGCGCCATCGTCAACATCTCGTCCCTGGCGGCGGTCCGCTGCGCGCCGTATCCGTATGTCGCATATACCGCGTCAAAGGCGGGCGTCAACGGCCTCACGCGCGATATCGCAATGCAGTACGCACACCGGGGCGTTCGCTGCAACTGCATCATGCCCGGCTTCATCAATACCCCAATGGCGATCGAGGCCATTCTGGAGCGGACAGGAATGGATAGAGACGATTTGATCCGCATGCGCAATACGGCCGTTCCGATGAACCACATGGGTGACGCATGGGACGTCGCATATGCCGCTCTGTTCCTCGCGTCGGATGAGGCAAAATTCATAACCGGCACAGCAATTGTCGTTGACGGCGGACAATCGCTGAAGAGTTGAACCGAAATATGCCGGGTTCGCATCGTTTATCACGCATCGCAGATCCATATTCGCACTGCAGAACGTGTCGCAAGGAGCCGGGAGGAGACACCAAGAATGGAACCCAGAATTCATCCGACGGTTTTTGTGGCTGAGGGAGCTCAAATCTGGGGCGACGTCGAGATAGGGCCCGGCTCAAGTATTTGGTTCGGCGCCGTAATCCGGGGAGACGAGGGCGCGGTGCTGATAGGCGAGGATTCCAATATTCAGGATAATTGCGTCATTCACAGCGACCTCGGCGCGCCCGTCGTCGTCGGAGCACACGTGACCGTGGGACACGGATGCGTTCTGAGGTCGTGCCGGATCGGTGATAAGACCATGATAGGCATGAATTCAACAGTGATGTCGGGGGTGGCTCTGGGCGAACGCTGCGTTGTCGGCGCGCACTCGCTGATAACCTACAACCAGACATTCGATAACGGTTCACTGATAATGGGCGTTCCGGCGAAGAGAATCCGTGAGGCCACAGAGGAAGAAAAGCAGTATTCGGAAATCGCATGTAATGTTTACAGGAAGCTCGTGATAGATTATCATGATGGCAAATTCCGCTCGCACAGGGGAGGGTAAACCATCAGTTCGGAAAGACAAACGGGTTGATGACAGCGCTTGTCGACAACAATTGATATCCCGCTGGAAAGCGGTGGCCTTGTGATACGCGCGCCAGGACGGCGGCGAACCAAGAGCAAGGAGGTCTGGAAAATGGATTTCAAGTGGAACGAAGAACAGGAAATGCTCCGCAAGACAGTGCGCGCCTTCGCGGAAAGGGACATCCGTCCCGTCGCCTTCAGCTTCCGCGACAAGGGCAGAGAGCCGATCCCCCGAAACTTGCTGGATAAAATGCGCGACATGGGCCTGTTCGGAATGACCCTTCCGGAGGAGTTCGGCGGCGGCGGGCGCAGCCCGGTCGACGCCATCATCGCTATGGAGGAAGTCGGCAGGGTCGACCCGCTGTTTGCCGAAAGCATCTTCGGCGCCAACTTCGGCCCGATCAGGGCGATCGCGGGTTACGGGACCGAGCGGCAGAAGCAGAAGTACATCCCGCCGGTCTGCCGGGGAGAAGGGCATGTGGCCATCTCGATCACCGAGCCGGAGGCCGGCTCGGCGGCGACTCATCTGACAACCCGCGCCGTCCGCAACGGCGACCATTATGTAGTAAACGGCACGAAAAGCTTCATCAGCAATGCCGAGACCGCAACGGCGTTTGCGGTGTACTGCCGGTTCGGCGAGATCGAGGGAATTGAAGGGATCGGCGCCATCATCATCGACCGGGACACGCCGGGCTTTGTCATCGGCAAGTCCGAGCCGAATATGGCGGGCATCAATCAGAATCAGCTTTTCATGGAGGATGCCATCGTTCCCGCCGAGAACGTGCTCATCGAGCGCAACGGGTTCCAGAAAATGATGATGGCGTTTAACGCCGAGCGGTGCGGTAACTCGACCATGTCGCTGGTGACCGCCCGGTGCGCCTACGAGAAGGCGTTGCAGTACTCGCAGGAGCGAGCGCAGTTCGGCCAACTGATCAGCAAGTTCCAGGGCATCCAGTGGATGCTCGCCGAGATGAAAGTCAAGATCGAGGCGGCCCGGCTACTCATCTATCGCGCCCTCATCAATGGCGAGGACGGATTCCCGTCGCGTCTGGAGACGGCCATCGCCAAAATGTTCTCCAATGAGATGGCGGTCGAGGTGACCAACAGGGCGCTCGAGATATACGGCGGATACGGCTACTCGAAGGAATATCCGATGGAGTGGCTGGTCAGATTCGCGCGCGGCTGGACAATCGCCGGGGGCACCGCCCAGATACAGAGAAACAACATCGCCTATGAATTGCTGAAGGGCCGCGACACTATGCCGTAGATACAATCTCTCTCTTTGAAACGGCCAATGTAGGGGCATCCCGCGCCTCGCGGGACCGTGCCCGAAAGACTGTAATCGAACCACCAAGACACAAAGGCACAAAGAATGACGAAGACTGTTCGCCACGAAAGCGCACGAAACGACACGAAAATATGCACTAACCTCTGCTTTATCGGAAACGTCCGCCCCGCGGGTCATTCTGAGCGAGCGCGAAGAATCTCTCTTCGTCTCCTCTCCCATCGGGAGAGGATTAAGGTGAGGGCTCGACTTTCAACTTTGAACCTGAAACCTTGAACTTGGAACTGTCCTTTCATGGTAGCGCAGGCATCTTGCCTGCATTTTCCCTGACCGCGCCGCTCGCGGGGTCATCCTGAGCGCAGCCGAAGGATCTCTCTTCGTCTCCTCTCCCATCGGGAGAGGACTAAGGTGAGGGCTCTTGAAAAGAACTTCTCCTCCTCTCTATCGTCGATTTTCGATTTTCCATTGCTCTCGCCGCTTCGGCTCGACTTTGAACCTTGAACCTTGAACCCGGAACTTTGAACTGCCGTTACTGCCGGCTCCGGTCTTTCTCTTTCCCCTTTGGGCTCCAGTCTGCCCATTTGATTTTCTTTATTCCCAATGATATGATGTGGATGCGTCGCGTGATACCCGCGTGACGAATGTCGGCGATTGCACTACAGACAGGACGGTGGCAAGAAGGAGAACCAAATGCCATATAAAGTGAGTGTCGTGGTCGAGAAAGACGAACAGGGTCTTTTTGCATACTGTCCCGAGCTTGAGGGATGCCATTCACAGGGAGAATCACTAGAGGAAGTTCTCGACAACATAAGAGAAGCCATCGAGCTTTATCTGGAAACATTATCGGAAGACGAACGCACCGAGCGCCTTAGCCGGGAAATTCTCACCACCGCCATCGAGGTAAAGGTTGCCTAAACAGCCGCGTCTGACTCCCCAAGAAGCGGAAACCCTCCTCCTCAAAGCTGGATTCCAGTTAATCCGGAGTCGCGGCAGTCACAGAATCTACATGAAGGACGGAAAAAGGATCATCATTCCCTTTCATGCGGGAAAGATTTTGCATCCGAAAATCAGCAAACGCATTTTCGACGTGATAGAGCAAGCCGCCAAATAAATGACCCCGCCGTCATTCCTGGATGTCCCGGCTGCGTTCGGGTCGCGCCCCCGCTGCCGCCAGGAATCCAGAACACGCGGCGTCCCGCCATGCCTGCCACGCGTCTCGCGTGGTCATCTCAATCTTCCTCTTCACGTTGAGCGTAAGCGCCTACACTGAGCTCCCCGAAGTCACGCCTTGGCGTGATCCCGCCCCTCGCGTGTCATTCTGACCCCGCGTCTCGCGGGGGAAGAATCTCTCTTATCTTCCAACCCGAAACTTTGAACCTGAAACCTTGAACTTGAAACTGTCCTTTCATGGTAGCGCAGGCATCCTGCCTGCATTTTCCCTGACGCGCCCCTCGCGTGTCATTCTGACCCCGGACATGATCCGGGGAAAGAATCTCTCTTCATTTCCTCGCCCTGAGGGAGAGGACTAAGGTGAGGGCTCGACTTTGAACTTGGAACTTGGAACCTGGAACTTGGAACCCGGAACCCCTTCGAGATAACACATCGCGTCAAAACATCAAGAGTAAAGATTGACCCCAATTTAAGAAAGACTGCCCTCAAGAAAATCGTTTATCTGGTCAAGCGGAAATGATTATCCCTAATTTGCTCTAGGCGCACTGTCGGAGGATTCCCGGGAGGCCAGGTTGTCAGACCCTCCGTTCTTACCCATCGGCCTATTGCTCCTCCACGAAGCTCTGAACATGTAGTCCAAAAGTTATCCTGGAGATCAGAACGTACCGGATAGCGGCCTACAACTCCATTAATTTCTACAGAGACTTTCGTCCACCGACGTGGAAAGTGGCACAGATCACGTTCAGGAATTGCAATCCCATATGTTCCGCTGCCGTTGCTCCAGATGGTTGGGTGTATTATCACTCGCCTCCTTCTTCCGCTCATTTCGATTTCCTCCTCAACAGTAAAGTTATCATAGCGAACAATCGGTGAAAGAGGTAATCAACATAATTATCTGATTCGAGAGGTACCTGATCCTTTTCTGAATGTCTGATATGAAAACGGTTCCCTATCTCTGTCAGTTCGCGAGCTTCTTTTTCCAGTAGCGCCCTGAAATTAGTTTCTGTCGCTGCTTTATTCAGTATGACTAAGGCAGAATCTCTCTTTCCTTTGCCAGGTTCAACCGTTTTAATTCGCTCCCATGCGTCCCAAAGCTTTTCTAGCGCCTCTCGCCTTATTTGAGGATTTGGATTTAGAAATTTGATCCGGGCAGTTTCAAGCAACTCATCTAGTTTACTATCTCCTGATTTGAAAATACTTCCTGAGAGGGCTTCCTGAATGACAGGGGGAGCCAATCGTTCCACCTGTCCGTCTTCACGAAGCTCGTAAGCTAGACCGTTCCGTCTAAAAATCCGGTTTATTCTTTCACGAAATCTTTCTTGACCACCCGATGTGAAGGAAAGATGTGTATGCCTATAGAAACTATGGTAACCTCCTTCTATAGGTTCGGCAACATGGTAATGACAGAATTCCAAAAAGTCGAAGAGTGCTAAATTATCAGGAATTTCATCAGCATTCAATGGAAAACTGAATCCGGGAATTTCTGCTTGAATTGAGAGAGACAAAGTCCTATCATTAGTGCCGATTATACCCTGACCATCCGGGCACTCTTCGGGAAAGCTCTGGCCGAATGCTCCTCTGGTGACTAATTCCTCAACAAGCGCAACGATGCCGCCCCAGACAGCATGTGGAATCTCTTCCTCAGTCCGCGGCCGTTCTCCATATTCTCTTTCGCTGAAATACTTCATCCCTTTTTCCTATTCTTGCACAAGGTGATCTTTGAAAATATATATCAAATACTTACTGCAATTGAAAATCATCTTTTACATTCTTGAGCAGCTTGTTGAGTTCTTCGGCTACTTCTGGAGGTGGTTTTTGTTTGCCGTCACCGATTTCGATTTGCACGTTGAATTTAATTTCAAAATTATTCTTGGCTTTGATTTCAAGGATTTCATGGATGATATCGCCCAGATCCTGAATTTGGGAGGGCTCCAATTCTGCTGAAGCGAATAGTTTGTTTGTGCCCGGTGAATATCCTCCCTTTGGTCGTTCGGCGCTTCCACCGTCGGAGATGACCTTGAACTTAGCAGATTTGGCGGCGGAAAAATCGCACGGCCAATCGCCGGACTTTTCGTCAGTCTCTATAAAACGGGCTTGTAGGGCAGCCGAGATGGCGTCTTTCACAGTTTTCCAAGGAAGCGTCTTTCCTCTCTGCATGGATAAAGAGGTAGCAATGGAAAAAGCCGTCGTTTTATCGTTCTTCCAGGCATCCGGCAGAATTCCGGGCAGGATTTCCGCGGGAAGCACAGAGTCTGGAGGCCTGCAGAGGATCGACTTTTCCTGCAGCACGCCTGCCGGAATTGTTTCGGCAAGCAGGCTGGCCGGTCCGGAAATCAACCAGATGTCTCCTTTTTCGACAGCCGCAGCGACCGCATCACTCACTATTTTAGTCTCAGCTTTTGGTATCTGAAGAGGTTCCTGATAGTCTCCTCTATCAACCTGTACCACGTTCTGCCCGTTGAAGTAATCCAAGGCTTGCTTCAGCGTGATTTCATCGTTTTTCCAAAGTTCCGGCAGCTTGCCCGGAGCCAGCAAGCCAGGAGGGAGATCGGCAAGTTCCGCGGCCTCGGGAAGAACAAGCTCAAGCGCCGGATCATTCAGGGCGTTTTCATCGGGTCGTGACATCCACCAGGTACGGAATGAATGATCAGGCCTTGTCAGTCTGAGCACGAAGGTTCCCTGCTCGCATCCTGCCGCCAATGTTTCGAGAATCGCGGCCGTTTTCAGCATTTTCGGAAGATGCGGCAGTTGGGCAAACGCTCCTGATAAATCCTTCACTCTGCGCGATGTCTCGCCTTGACGCCAAAGATTATACGGACCGGTGGGCAGAATCGCTTCCGCGGTTATCGGCGTATCCTGTATCCTTGAGCGTTTATCGTTCTTGATGATGCTGAAATGAAAATCTTCGGAAACAGTAATTTTGAAAGCCTGTGCGTCATTTTTCTCCGACACCGTGACCACTATGCAGTACGCCTGCCTGATAGCCTCAGGCACTCGGCCTCTTGCCTTGTCTATATATATCTGCAATGTATGCGCCCGGGCGGGATCGATGTTGCCATCCTTTTGCTGTTTCTTTATTTCCTCCCTCACAATTTCCCATGCGAGCTTGTCCCGGACTCGCATCATCGCCAAATCTACACCTTCACGTGAGGGAACCAGCAATATGACGGCGTTCCGGTAAACACGAGGCTTGTCCGGCCCCGTTGTCTCATCCAGAAATCTCACCGCCTCCGCACTGGGTTTTCCGGAATCCGAAGCGGCTGAAGGATTAAGGATCGCATAATGAAACGCCCCATCATCAGCTATATCTTTAGGTTTCAGAGGGAGGACGTGCACGAGCGCTCCGGCTGCCGATGCGCCATCCTTTAAAGGTTTGACCTTACTTATCTCATCGAGCAGTTGAGCCCTTACGTCGTCTTCGGATATATTTCTGGCGGCAACCGTGTGCATCTGTGTGAGGTTTGGCCGGTTTCCCATCTTCCAGGTAGTCGGCAACTGACCATCCGCCACCCCCGTATGCGAATCGTCAAGCCAGTGGCTGACCTGAGCCCACCTGGAGAGTCCCTTCTCAAGTTCGATTTTATCGGGACGAGCAGAACTCAAAAGCACAAGCAGGTCTCTGGTCTTTGCGGAATTTCCAGGCGGTTGAGAATGCAGGAAAGTGGTCACGACGGCTTGCTCGATTTCACGGTTTTTGAGAGCGCCTGATTCATCCTGTATCTGCCGCGCTCTGTAGAATTCTCCATCAAGAATGCCTGTCCAGGCCTGTTTCTTTCCTTCCGACTCTTCGGTATCGGCCACCGTAACAAGCTCTCTGGTGGCTTCCGATAAACCTTCCCGATCCGGCGCCGTGAGGAAAATGGCAGGCCCAATGAGAGGATTCGTGTCCCATTTTTCGGCTTCACGAAGAGCAAGCGCGAAGGTCCTTAGCACCCCTCGAGTTCTCTGAAAGCGATTCATGGTCGTCCATTTGCCATAGAAGACATCAGTAAGATCGGGATGGAATGGATAGCTTTTGAGGAAGCGATCTTCCGCTTCGGCGCCTTGCTTTCTCGTTTGTTCATCGACCGCCTGAATCCCTTTCAGCGCCGCCACAACATGTTGCCGAAATGCTCCACGGTCTTTTACGGATTCGGGAGTAAAGAATCTGCGACAGAGTACTTCCGCTACGTCTTCCTTTACCACCGGTTCGACGGCTTCTTCTCGCTGGCGCCGGAAAATGTCGTAAAGGTCTCCGAGTAACTGACGGCCGAAACTATCGCTTTTTGCGGGGTCCGTCGCCAGCAAAGAGGCAACGATACAGCAGCGATCGACTTTAGTCGCAGCCTGCGTGAGGTATTGAAAGAAATTAATCAGCATTGTCCGCCATACGCCGTCTTGCGCAACTTTCTCACAGGCATACATCAGCACCTCGTCAATCAAAATGAGCATGCCGAGGTTTTCTTTCGTGGGAATCTCGATCAGTTCTGAAAGAAGATTTTCCGCAGGGGCAGTGTCGCGCTCTTCGGCCTTTCCCTTTGCGTGCAGAAGTTTGAGTCCGGCATCGCCGGCAATCTGGTACGCCAGCACGCTCCACGGCTGTTGCAGCGTCCGCTTGTTTCCTGAGGGATCGAGAACGGCCATCCCTTTCTCGACATCGAGCTTATCGAAACAGAGGCTGGCTATGCGGCATTTCGGCGGCTTCTGTCCGAATTCCTGAGCGAATTCCTGAACCGCTGGAAGATTAGGCAATGAATCGGGATCGTGCACAAGATGACGAAGCGTGATCAGCGTGTGGGTTTTGCCGCCCCCATAGGTCAGTTCCAACTGCCGAACAGCCTTATCATTTTTGGCGTCAAGCCGATGCACGACGTCACGGACCAACTGTCGAAGGTTATATGTGGGATACGTGAGCGCGAAGAAGGACTCTGGATTCTCATAGACAGGCTGCTTCCCGCGCTGCATTGAAACTTCATAGAGGTCCGCGGCAAACATGTTCAGCGTCAGCTTTCCGCTCTTCAAATCGTCTCGCAGTTTCACAACCTTGTGCCACGGCTTCCAAGGCAACTTGTTCATGAGTCTTTCATCTCCTTCTGCAGATGCGGGTTTTGCACATCAATTACCATCAATCAGCACGCTCTTCAGTTTTTCATGCATGAGAAGTCTGCGAGCTTCGAAAAACCTCGGAAATTTGGCCAAAGACAAATCCATGTTGGGAATATAATTTCGACTCATAAAAGAGGCTTTCGTGTCGGCAGAACCACAAGTTTGAGCAAGCCACTCTTCAAACGGGGTATTACTTTTTTCCTGGTTCGGCACACCTTCCAGGAACTGCAGATTCGGGACCATGTCGTAATTCGACAGGCAAGAGCTTACATCCTTATCCTGAACCCCCTGTCTCAAGAGACGGGCAGGTGTAAAGGAACTGCGCGGATGGATGTGATCGACATGAAACTTGTTTCTGTAATCCAGTGAAGGGTACAGCAACGAAAGGACCGAGAACGTGTACTTTTGGGTGTACTTATGCTGGAGCAGATTCTCAATATCATCTTCTGTGAATACTATAGATTTCGGCGCCCCCTTGAATTTCTCGATGATTGGATTTAGAGGAAAAGCCTGTCCATTCTCTTTGATAACTTCCCGCACTGGCCGGAGCACAGAATCGGGCGTACCGCCAAATACCCGTTTCACAAGAGAAAAGGTTAGCCAACGGCGAATCGCTTTACGATCTTCGACGTATCTTTCGGCGGTGTCGTAGTTACTGGGACAACCGATTTTCTTCAAGTAATAGGCTATGGGAATGACTGCAAAATTGGAAGTGAGGGTATCTCTACTATACCCGAAGCCGGAGACCAGCGTCACAGCAGCTCGGAGCGCTCGTTCGATCTCTTCCCATTCATTTTCAATCTTGCTCATGTTCGCTCGATTAAAATTATCAACTTTGAATGCGATGTCTTTGGTATCAGTAAGCACTACACTGCTTTTCAGGACGAAGTCCTTGTCGAAATTAAAGCCGTCTCCTGTGTTATTTATTTCATCGACAAACGTGGTGATTACCTCTCTGGCGTCCTTATTCTGCCATTGGGCTGTAGCTACCGAGAGAAGCAAATCAGAATAACTCAGGACGGTACCGCCGCTATTCACCCGAATGAAAATATTCAGCACTTTATCCAGGCTTTCGTCTCTTTCAAGGAAATAATTGATTATTGTGCTATCGTGAACGGTGTTCCATAATTTGAAGAGCGTTCTATTGGCGAATTTTGCCTGCTCCTGGTCCGCCCGATTCATCAGCGCGTTATCGATCAGATAGTTGTTTACTTCAAACTGCTCGTGAAGATTAAGTATTTCCCCAACCTTGAACCAGAAAACATTTGTGTCCGCCTGCCGCGCTTCTTCATCTGTGAGAAACGCAAATTTATAAAGGCCATCACTCTGTTCATCTTGTTTTTTGGGGTTGAGTAGGTCAAGGTACAATTTCCGGACAGGAAAGGCTTGAGGATTATCCCATCTCTTGCGCGGTTCCTTGTACGCATATGAACCTTTCAGTCCGATGTACAAGGCTGTAAGACGTTGCTGGCCGTCCAGAATCCCAACAATGTCACTTTGCCCATCAACGTTGGCTTTTTGGTTATGCGGATTATCTCGCTCGTGATATTTGCGAACGAATTCATAGAATTGGTAGTTGCCGACACGTTGTCTGTCAACATGCCAGAAGAGGAAAGAACCAATAGGATAATCGCGCATCAATGAGTCAAACAAACGCGTAATTTGTTCCGGCTCCCAAACAACCTCTCTCTGAATTGCGGGAAGCAGATACTTCTTCTGATGGATTGATTCAACAGCTTCTTTGACCGTTATCGGTGTCTGAAACGGCATACCTCCCCCTATTCTGCATCCCGAAGCCCCAGTTTTCCCTGCCTGTCGTCTTTCGTTGCGCCCTTTGCCCCCATATGATTGCTCAAACTTTCCAGAAGCGAGCGCTCTTCACTGCCGCGAGGAGATAATTCGATGAGCGCCTGCACAAAGCGCTTGAAGAGCTCCTGCTTCCTCAAGGCGTTATCATCAAGATATTCATCGACTTTATGCAGATCGCCTGCTTTCCAGAGATGCATCAGGCAATGGACGCGGTCGATCAGGGGAACAGGCTTTCCATTTGGAGATTCAAGCCCGAGCGATTTTCGCTTTCGTTGAACCCAACTCTTGAGCTTTACCTTGCTTCCGGATGCGCCGTTTTCTTCTTCACATTCATAATCGGCCGCTTCTTCAGCGATTCCTTCTTCGCCGTTCTGTTCTCCGGCGCTTCCTTTCGTGAAGCTGACAATATCCCAAGTGTCGGCAAGTTCCCTGTCCGAAAGGCCACATGAAACAGCATAAAGGATACATGAACCGGCAGGAGCTTCCTCAAAGCCGAAATCATGCCGGTGTAACAAATAATATGAGGTAGGTTCATCAAGACGATCGGCGGCAGAATCGTCCGGAACCTGGTCTTCATCACCCGAGAGAACGCGTCCAACCACAAAATCCAAAACCAATCGCCTAACATGGGTAAGAAACTCA